>JAAFIT010000250.1 GCA_013298745.1 Sphingomonadales bacterium | reverse complement strand
ATAGACGGTGCGCAGTTCATCGAGCAGCAGCAGCAAAGTGCGCGCCGCTTCGATACTGTCGCCGGCGGGATTGATGCCGATGACCGCATCCCCAGAACCAAGCAGCAGCCCGTCGAGTATGGCCGCAGCGATGCCGGCGGGATCGTCGGTCGGGTGATTGGGCTGCAACCGCACCGAAAGGCGGCCGGGCAGGCCGATGGTATTGCGGAAGCGGGTGACGACCCGCAGCTTGCGCGCCACCGCGATCAGATCCTGGTTGCGCATGATCTTCGACACGGCCGCCACCATCTCGGGGGTCAGCCCCGGCGCCAGCGCCGCAACGGCGGTGCCCGTGGCCTCGTTCGACAACAGCCAGTCGCGGAACCCGCCGACGGACAGATGCGCCAGCGGCGCAAAGGCCGTCTGATCATGGCTGTCGACAATCAACCGCGTGACCTCGTCACGCTCATAGGGGACGACAAGATCGGCGAGGAAAGTTGCCAGTGGCAGATCGGCGAGCGCCAGCCGGGCAGCGACGCGCTGCTCGGCGCTGGTCGCGGCGACACCGGCGAGGACATCGCCCGAACGATGCGGGCTGGCGGCGGCAAGCAGCGCGCGCAAATCGGCGAAGCTGTGGCGGGTATCGCCGAGGTTGCAGGCATAGGCCATCAGGCAGGCACCGCGATCGTTGGCCGTCGCCACAGCGTGACGCCCACCGCTGCTGCCATCACTCCCGCGAACAGCGCGAACATTCCCGGATTGAACCAGATCATCGCCAGCAATGCCGCTGATGCGAGACCAAGCGCCAGGCCGGGAAACCAGGGGTAGAAAGGCGCCCGCCACGGCCGTTCGAGATCGGGCGCGATGCGACGCAGGCGGAACAGGCTGGCCATGCTCATGATGTACATCACCAGCGCGCCGAACACCGACATGGTGACGATACTGGCGGTCAAGGCCTGGCCGCCAAGGCTGATGAAACGATCACTCCAGATCGCCGCGACGCCGATGATACCGCCGGCGATGGTCGCGAAGTGCGGCGTCCGGAACCGCGGATGCAGCCGCGCCAGCAGCGCCGGCAGATAGCCCGCCCGGGCGAGCGCATACATCTGCCGGGCATAGGCCATGATGATGCCGTGGAAGGACGCAACCAGCCCGAACAGGCCGAGCCAGACCAGCATACGCAGCCAACCGCTCGATTCGCCGACGACGGTTTTCATGGCCTGGGGCAGCGGATCGTTGAGATTGGACAGCGCCCGCCAGTCCCCCGATCCGCCGGCGAAGATCATCACCCCAAACGCCAGAATCAGCAGCGTCAGAATGCCGGTGACATAGGCGATGGGGATGGTCCGGCGCGGCTCGCGCGCTTCCTCGGCGGCCATGGCGACGCCTTCGATGGCGAGGAAGAACCAGATGGCGAAGGGGATGGCCGCCAGCATGCCGCTGATGGTGCCCATGCTGAACGCCGCCTGCCCGGCCCAGCCGCCAGCGGCAAAGGACTGCCACTGGAACACCGGAAACACGACGCCCATGAACACCAGCAGCTCGGTCACGGCAAGCAGGGTCACCAGCAGCTCGAACGTCGCGGCGATCCGTACACCGGCGATATTGAGCGCGACGAACATAACATAGGCGAGGGTCGCCGCGAGCTTCTGATCGAGCCCCGGAAATTGCACCGCGAGATAGGCGCCGATCGCCAGCGCAATCGCCGGCGGCGCAAACAGAAACTCTATCAGCGTGGCGAAGCCGGCGATCGCGCCGCCGGCTGGGCCAAAGGCGCGTAGGCTATAGGCAAAGGGGCCACCCGCGTGCGGAATAGCGGTGGTCAATTCGGTAAAGCTGAAGATGAAGGCGACATACATGGCGGCGATGACCGCTGTGGTGATCAGGAAGCCTAGTGTCCCAGCCTGCGCCCAGCCATAACTCCAGCCGAAATACTCCCCTGAAATCACCAGACCAACGGCAATCCCCCACAGGTGAAAACCGCCGAGCGTCTGCGATAGCGTGGGTTCCTTGGGCGGCTCCAACTGCTTTTCCTTCCAGGCACACCGAAGCCGGCAATGCGCACCATTGTGGCAACGGTTGAGCCCGGCGCCAAGCGATCCTGTTGCGTCGCCCGCAGCGCTGGTTTTGCCGCCGCAATCGCGGCGCCGGTGTCGAGATCTCAGCTGGTTGCCATGATGACCATGGCTATCGATCAGGGGCGGGCCAGGGCGCGGGCGAGCGCCGGGCGGGCATAGCAGGCATCGGCCCAGCGCTGGACATTGGCAAAGCCGCTGTAATCAAAGCGGATCATCTGCATCAGATACATGACCGATGCGACGTTGAGATCGGCCACAGAAAACGCCTCGCCCAGCAGCCAGTCGCGGCCAGCCAGCGCGGCATCGAGCACCTGCAAAGGGCGCTGCAGACCCTTGGTGGCGCGTTCGACTACCTTGGGATCACGCTTGTCTTCGGGGGTGAAGAATTTCTGGATGACGATCTGCATCTGCAGCGGTTCTAGCTCGCTGATAGCCCACACGCTCCATTGCCAGGCGCGGGCTTCGTCGGCGGCCGCAGCGGGATAGAGCGCGCCGCCATAGTGTTTGGCGAGATAGAGGTTGATGGCCATGGATTCGAACAGCTGCAGATCGCCATCGATCAGCGCCGGGATGCGGCCATTGGGATTGACCGCCAAATAGTCATCCGCCTTGGAGTCAGCGCCATAGCTGACCGGCACATGTTCATAGTCGATGCCGGTTTCCTCGATACCCCAGATGGCGCGGATGGCGCGTGAATCCGAAATGCCGAACAATTTTGGTTTGGCCATGTGGGTGTCCTTGAAATGCTGTGGCGGAAAATCAGAGCGAAGAAGGCGTGAAGAAGCTCAATGCTTCCTTTTCTCTAGAAAGGCGCGAAAACTGTCCTGTGCCGCCGCACCCACGGCGTTTTCGGCCATGACATCGCCAGCACGGGCATAGGCTGCGGGCTGCGGCATCTCCATCTGCTGATAATAGGTCTGCTTGCCCAACGCCTTAGATTCAGCCGGGCCGCGCGTGGCGCGGGTGATGAGGTCAAGCGTGGCCGCCTCAAGCTGGTCATCGGGGACCACGCGATTGACGAGGCCCCAATTGGCGGCGGTGTCGGCGTCGATCGGATCGCCGGTCATTGCCAGTTCCAGCGCCCGCTTGCGGCCCAAGTTGCGGGCCACGGCCACCAGCGGTGTGTGGCAGAACAGGGCGCCCTTGCCACCCGGCAGGGCAAAGCTGGCGCTTGCCGCCGCCACCGCGAGGTCGCAAGTAGCAACAAGCTGGCAGCCCGCCGCGGTGGCAAGGCCGTGCACCCGGGCCACGACGGGCTGAGGCAAGGCCTGCAGGCAGTCCATCATTTCGGTGCAGATGCGGAACAGCGCCCGCACCTCGTCATGGCGATGGCCGGCCATATCGGCAAAATGATGCCCGGCCGAAAACACCGGCCCATTGGCGGCCAGGATGACCCCGCGCGCATCGCTGTTGCCGATGCGCTGCAAAACTTGCGTCAGTTCCAGCATCAGTGGCAGCGACAGGGCGTTGCGCTGTTCCGGGCGGTTGAGTGTGATGGTGACAATCGAACCATGATGGTCAACCAGCAGATGCTGCGTGTCGATCATGACATCATCCTTGCACAAGTGGGTTGGGCCGGGCGGACTGCAGACGTTTACCTGACAATAGCGGCCAACGGCCTATCGCTGATAAACTACCTTGCCGTTGACGATGGTCGCCAGAATCCTGCCGGTCAGGATTTTTTCCGGCGCGAATCCGGCCATGGCAAAGGGGTCAATATCCATGACTGTCAGATCAGCCCATCGTCCATTGGCAATGATCCCCGTTTGGTCTTCGCGGAAGGCCGCATAGGCCGACCAGCTGGTATAGGCCCGGATCGCTTCTTCGATCGTCAGCCGTTGCGCCGGATACCATCCGCCGGGGGGCTGAAGCTGCTTGTCCTGGCGGGTGATCGCTGCATGGAGGCCATAGAAAATGCTGTGGTCGGAGCCCGGATTGTCGGCATTGAAGGTCAGCCGCGCGCCCTGGAGGCGCAGCGTGCGCCAGGCATAGGCACCGAGGATGCGCTGCGGGCCCAGGCGATCTTCGGCCCAGGTCTTGTCCTCCACCGCGTGGGGCGGTTCCATTGAGGCAATCACCCCCAGCCGGGCAAAGCGCGGCTGGTCTTCGGGCGAGATGACCTGGGCGTGTTCGATCCGGTGGCGGCCCTGTGCGGTGTTGGGATCGGCCTCGGACTCCGCTTCAAGGAAATCGAGCACTTCGCGGTTGCCCGCATCGCCGATGGCATGGATCCCCAGCTGGAAGCCGGCCTTCATCGCCGCCTTGGCCAAATCACGGTCAAAGCCATAACCGTCACCGCTGATCCCGCGGTGGCCCGGCTTGTCGGCATAGTCGGCCAGCAGCCGCGCCCCGCGCGATCCCAGCGCGCCGTCGTAATAGGCCTTGACCGCGCGTGTGACGAGCATGGTCTCACTGTCCCGGTCCGGCCCCCTGGCGATCCACTGCCGCATC
>JAAFIT010000025.1 GCA_013298745.1 Sphingomonadales bacterium | reverse complement strand
GCTGGCCTTCCACCCCGACAGTGCGGTCGGCTGGAAGCGCCTCAGACGTTTACCGGCAATTCCCGGTCCTGCGCTGCGACTCACCCACGCGGCAACGATCCCGCCCTCACTGTGGACAACGGTCTAGCATGGGAATTCGTGGTACTCAATCCCACTTCATGGTCCGGAGACGCGATTCATGGGGATATCCATGGGAAACCGCCCCCGGAATCGGCCCACAATCGGTGCCACACCGGGTCGGACAAGCCTGTGGATAAGTCTGTGGCCAATTGTGGTGGACAGGGGCGGAGCGCGGTATAAATCGGCCACCGGCGGCGCCCGGATCGCGCAATCATTGCGCGTCCGTTAAGCAATTCGAATGACTTGGCAGCCTTCACGGCCGCATGTTCGTGCAGGCTGTCACGGCCGGCTCGGGGGCGCCGGCGCATCCGGCGCGGTCGGGCCTGCCCCTGGCGCAACCCCGAGTACAGCGAGCGATTCGCCTTGCGGGTCGCGGTCATCATGTCGTGCCGCAGGCTTCAACCCGGCCGCGACCATCATGACGATCAGAAAAATCGCACCAAGACCGGTCAAGCCGAGTCGCAAGCGCTCACCGTTGCGTGGCGCGGGCTTGCCCGTCGCTTGTTGTGAAGGCTTTGGCGGCAACATGATGACGCGAATATAGGGACTTGGCACCGGCAGCGAAAGACCAGTCAACCGCGTGCGGTCAGGCAAGACCCTTTTTGGCGAGCCATTCGGCGTTGTAGATCGTCGAAAGATAGCGCAGCCCCGAATCGCACAGGATGGTGACGATGGTCTGGCCTGGCCCCATCTGTTCGGCGAGACGCACGGCCCCCGCCACATTGATGCCGGACGACAGGCCAAGGCATAGCCCTTCCTCGGCATTCAACCGCCGCACCCAGTTGAGCCCTTCACTGTCGGGAACCCGGAACTGGGTATCGACGGCAAGACCATCGAGATTGGCGGTAATCCGGCTCTGGCCAATCCCTTCCGAAACGCTTGATCCTTCGGCGCTCAATTCGCCACGGGCAAAATAATTGTACAGCGCTGCCCCTTCCGGATCGGTCAGCGCGATGGTGATGTCGGGGTTTTCGGCGCGCAACCCCAGAGCGACGCCAGCCAATGTGCCGCCGGTGCCGACCGCGCAGGTAAAGCCGGTGATGCGACCTTCGGTCTGCGCCCAGATTTCCGGCGCCGTGGTGCGAATGTGCGCCATGCGGTTGGCGACATTGTCGAACTGGTTGGCCCAGACCGCGCCGGGCGTTTCTTCGGCGATGCGCCGCGAGGTGTGAACATAATGCGCCGGATTGGAATAGGGCGCGGCTGGAACCAATACCAGTTCGGCACCCAACGCGCGCAGCGTATCCTGTTTTTCGCGGCTCTGGGTTTCAGGCATCACGATGATCGTGCGATAGCCGCGTGCGCTGCCGACAACGGCGAGACCGATGCCGGTGTTGCCGGCGGTCCCTTCAACGATGATGCCGCCGGGCTGCAACAGGCCGCGCGCCTCGGCATCCTCGATGATACCCAATGCTGCACGGTCCTTGACGCTGCCGCCGGGATTGAGGAACTCCGCCTTGCCGAGAATGGTGCAACCGGTCGCAGCGCTCGGGCCCTTGAGCTTGACCAGCGGCGTGTTGCCGATAAGGGCAATGATGTCGGGAGCAATGCGACCTGTCATGCGGGATGGTCTAGTCCCCATGGCCACAGGGGGCAAGGAAGCTCTGGTTTCAAATGGGCGATGGCGGCTATGAGGCGCGTGTCGCAAATGCGCTCCGGTGACCGGCCCCGCCCGGCGACAGCAACGCGATTATGGAGAAAGGAGCGGCGTGATGCGGACTAGACCAGCGCTCGCCGCCCTGTTGTTGCTGGTCGGTTGCAGCCAGGCCGATCCCGAAGGCGAACGTCTTGATGTCACCGTGGTTGGAACCCCCTGGCCGGGCGGTCTCGCGGCACGGCTTGAGGCGGAGGCAACGCAAGCGAGTCTGATTGCCCGCGACGGCACCGGCGCCATCGTCCCCGGCCTCGCCTCCAGCTGGCGCTTTGTCGACAATGACCAAGGCCTGATCCTGCGATTGCGGCCGACGAAATGGAGCGATGGCCGTACGCTGGGGTCCAACGAGGTCGTTTCGGCGTTTCGTCGCGCCGCTGTCCGCGGTGAACCGGCGCTCCGCCACGGCGGCATTGCTAGCGCCGCCGGCATCGCGGCCGGAACCACGCCAGCCAGCAAGATTGGCGTCCTGGCGCCGATTGCGCGCGTCGTCGAAATCCGCCTTGCCAGCGCGTCACCACTGCTGCTCGGCTGGTTGGCGGAGCCTGGGCTTGCCGTGACCCGCCGCGATGATCGTGCGACCTTGGCCGCCTATACGGCCGCTGGCCCTGCTGGTCAGCGCGTGCTGACACGGCGCGAGGCCATGGCCGGTCCCGCCGCCCGGCCCGGCACCATCGCCATCGCCAGCACAAACGATTCAACGGCGGCCGTGGCGCGTTTTGCCCGCGGCGAGACCGATATCGTCATGGGTGACGGCCTGGCTGGGCTGGGCGAGGCCCGCACCGTGGCACGTCCGCAGATGTTGCAGGTCGATCCGCTTTGGGGGGTCTATGGCTATATCGCCAATACCCGCTCCGGCCCGCTCAAAGATCCGGAACTACGCCGCACTCTCACTCTGGCCACCGATCGGACGGCATTGGCTGCCCGCGTTGGCTTGGCGGCGATGGCGCCGGTTGCAGGGCTGTTGCCACCGGTGCTGGCGCCAGCAGCAGTAGGCACCCCAGACATGGCCGCGCAGAAAGCGGCTGCGGCAGCGCTGCGAAACGGCAAGGCGCCGATTCGGCTCACCCTGCTGCTGCCGCCGGGCCATGACCACCGCGTCATTGCCGAACGCGTTGCCGCCGATTGGGCGGCGCTGGGTGTGACGCTGGCGATTTCGGAAGTCGATGCTGCAACCATCGCCGCACGGATCAAGCGCGGCAATTTCGATTTGGCCCTGACCGAGGCGAGCCTGCCGGTCGCCGATGCGGCGGCCTTGCTGGCGCGCTGGCGCTGCGATGGCGGGCTGGTCTGTGATCCCGATGCCGACGCACTGCTCGACAAGGCGCGCGTAGCGCCGCTGGCAGAACGTCCGGCACTCATCGCTGCCGCTGAAGCGCGCTGGCTCGAAGCCCCGCCAATGGTCCCGTTGCTGACACCGTTGCGCTGGGCGCTGGTGGCCCGGAATGTCGAAGGCTGGACGGCGAATCGTGCCGGCAGCCACCCGCTTGGCCGATTGGCGGTTGCGGCAAAGCCGTAAGAATTTGAGCGTGCGCATGGCTGACGGCCACTCTGAAAGCGGTTATATTCCAGCGCACCAACAAATGATGGAGCGCGGCATGCGGCACCTTGTGACCAGTCTGATGGCACTTCTGTTGGTTGGAACCGCCGCCTCGGCAAGCGCCCAATCTCCGGCAACCGCCAAGGACCCTTCAGCCGCTGTCGCCAAGCTTCCCGACGGCGCCTATCTCGGCACCTGGAAGAACCCGTCCGGATCGGTGCACATCCGCGCCGCTCGCTGCGGTGAGCAGGTGTGCGGCACGATCGTCTTTGCCAATGATCAGGCCAAGGCCGATGCCCGCCGCGGCGGCACCGACCCGTTGATCGGCACCCAATTGTTCGAAGAATTCACGGCGCGCGGTCCGCGCGAATGGCGCGGGCGGGTGTTCGTACCCGACATGAATCGCCGAGTCACCGGCACTGCCCGACTGGTCGATGAAAACAGCATTCGTGTCGAAGGCTGTGCGGCGCGGGTGATCTGCCGCAATCAGGTCTGGACCCGCGTCACTTCATGACGCCGCCGCAAGGGCGCGCTGAAACAGCCAGACCCTGACAGCACTCGACAGGTTGGTCGTCCGCGCTTCGTCGATCTCGGCGACAAGCGCCGCCAGCGCTTTGCCTTCGGCTAATGCTGCAGCCTGCAGGGCATCCCAGAAAATCGGTTCGAGGGTCAGCGAGGTCGCATGGCCGGCAATGGTCAGCGAATGCTTGACCGTCAATGCGGCGCCCCCACCCGTCGCGCCGCCACACCAATCAACACGATGACAAGACCACTAAGCACGCCATGGCCAAGGCCGCTTGGCACGCCATGCGCTTCGAGCCACGGATCAATCCCGATGCTAATCCAGAAATGGGCAGCCATTACCGCCAGAAGCGCCGCGACGACTCCGACAACGGCCGCCCAAGCATACCAGAGCGAAGGAGACGACCGGCGCATCGGGGGCCTCAATACATGTGCTGGCCGCCGTTGATGCTCAGCGTCGAGCCGGTGACAAAGCCGGCATCCTCGCCGCAGAGGAAGGCGACACCACGGGCAATCTCGCTGGCCTGGCCGAGCCGACCCGCCGGGATCTTGGCAACGATCTTTTCGAGCACGTCGGGCGGCACGGCGGCGACCATGTCGGTATCGATATAGCCCGGTGCGATGGCGTTGACGGTGATGCCAAAGCGCGCACCTTCCTGCGCCAGCGCCTTGGTGAAGCCATGGATGCCGGACTTGGCGGCGGCGTAGTTGACCTGCCCATATTGGCCGGCCTGGCCGTTGATGCTGCCGATGTTGACGATGCGACCAAAGCCGCGCGACTTCATGCCGGTAAAGGTTGCCTTGGCCATGTTGAAGCAGCCGCCAAGGTTGACGCGGATGACTTCATCCCATTGCTCATAGCTCATCTTCATCAGCGTGCCGTCGCGGGTGATGCCAGCGTTGTTGACGACGATATCGACAGGACCCAACGCCGCTTCGACCGCCGCCACGCCATCGAGGCAGGCCTGATGATCGGCGACGTTCCATTTGAAGGCGGCAATGCCGGTGCGTTCGGTGAAGGCCTTGGCCTTGGCATCGTCACCACCATAATTGGCGGCAACCGTAATCCCTTGTGCTTTCAGGGCGAGGCAGATGGCCTCACCGATGCCGCGGGTGCCGCCGGTGACGATTGCGACGCGTGCCATGTTCAATTCTCCCCGCCCTGTTTGCCGGGCTGGGGCTACACTAGCAAATCAAACCCAGCCCGCAAGTTCCCGCGCCAGTAAAGTCTTCAACATCGCAATGCCGGTGTCGCTGGCATTGAGGCACGGCAAATAGGCGAAGTGCGTGCCGCCATGTTCAAGGAATGTCTCACGGCCTTCCATCGCCACTTCCTCGAGCGTTTCGAGGCAATCGGCAGCAAAGCCAGGGCAGACCACAGCGATCCGATGGATCCCCTGTTCGGCGAGGCCTTCCAGCGTCGCATCCGTATAGGGACGCAGCCATTCGGCGCGGCCGAAGCGCGACTGAAAGGTGACCTTGACCGGCGTCGTGACGCCGCGCTGCGCCAGCGCATCCTGCAGCAGGCGGCCGGTTTTCTGGCACTGGCAATGATAGGGATCGCCCTGATCGAGCGTGCGCTTGGGCATGCCGTGAAAGCTGGTGACAATGAGTTGCGGCACGAAATCCAGCCCGGCGATGCCGTCGATGACGCTCTGCGCCAGCGCCTCGATATGATCCGAATTGTCGTAATAGGGCGGCAGGGTGCGCAGCGCCGGCTGCCAGCGCCAATCGGCAATCGCCGCATTGGCGGCATCGACAACCGTGGCGTTGGTGGCCGCCGAATATTGTGGATACATCGGCGCCAGCAGGATGCGGTCACAGCCGGCATCCATAAGCGCCTTCAGCCGCTCGGCGATCGAGCGGGTGCCATAGCGCATCGCCCAATCAACGGTGACGTTATTGCCAAAGGCACCATGCAGTGCTTCGGCCTGCTGCTTGGTGATGGCCGTGATCGGCGAGCCTTCGGGCGTCCACACCTTGGCATAATTGGCGGCGGTGGTGCGCGGCCGGAGGTTGAGGATCAGCAGTTTCAGAATCGGCTGCCACAGGATTGGCGGGATTTCGATGACGCGCGGATCCGACAGGAATTCGCCGAGAAAGCGCTTCACCGACGGCACATCCGGGGCGTCGGGTGAGCCGAGATTGACGAGCAGCACGCCGATGCGACCCGACCGGACATTGGGGTGATTGGCGGTGCGCAAGGACGGGGCAGGAAACACGCTGTTCATGCCGCACGCACCAGCGGCAGGTCACGACGGCGCTGGCCGGTGGCGGCGAACAGCGCATTGGCGACGGCGGGCGCAATCGGCGGCGTGCCGGGCTCGCCGATGCCGCCGGGACTTTCGGTCGAGGCGATGATGATGACTTCGATCGCCGGTGCATCGGCGAGCATCAACACGGGATGGGTATCGAAATTGCGTTCGACCGCCTCGCCATCGGCGAAGGTGGCGCGGCCATTCAGTGCCGCCGACAGGCCATAGTTGATCCCGCTTTCGATCTGCGCCTTCACCGTATCGGGGTTGAAGACACGGCCACAGTCGACCGCCGCCCAGACGCGCGGCACACGAATGCCTTCGGGCGTCACCACCACTTCGGCGACTTCGGCGACGATGCTGCCGAAGGATTCGACCAGCGCGACGCCGCGGCCAACGCCGGGCGATTGCTGCCCCAGCGGCCCGGCGGCCTTCAGCACAGCACGCAAAACAGCGGCATGCCGGGGTGCGTCCTTCAACATGGCCAGGCGAAAGGCGCCGGGATCGGCACCCGCCGCATGGGCGAGTTCATCGATGAAGCTTTCGGTCAGGAACCCCGAGAAACTGTGTCCGACCGAGCGCCAGAACCCGATCGGCACCGGACAATCGGCCAGGCTGTGCGCGACGCGCAGATTGGCGATCGCATAGGGCAGTTCCACCGAGCCTTCGATGGCTGCGGCGCCAGCGGTCGGCTTGGCTGGCAGCGCCGGCAGGTTACGCCCGACGACACTCGATGCGACATCGGGAACCGCGATATGCGCGTCCCAGGCGGTCACGCCCGATGGCGTCGCCATGCCCTTCAAGCGCGCTGCCAATGCCGGGCGCCAGCGATCGCGGCCAAAATCTTCCTCGCGGCTGTAGATCAATTGCACCGGACGGCCGGCGGCCTTGGCGATCAGTGCTGCGGCGGCGATCGCATCATTTTCGATCTTGCGGCCAAAGCCGCCGCCGAGCAGCGTCGGATAGACGGTGACCATGCTGTCCTCGACACCGAGCGCCCGTGCCGCCGCCCAGGTCGCCAGCGTTACCGATTGCGTCGGCGCCCAGACTTCGACCTTGCCATTGTCGATGCGAACCGTCGCCGTCATCGGCTCCATGCAGGCATGGGCGAGAAACGGCAGGGTGTAATCGGCGCTGACCGCGCCCTTGGCGCTGGCTGCGGCAACATCGCCCTCGTCCTTGACCACCGTGCCATCGCCGGCGAGCGCAGCCTTGAGCCCGGCTTCGATCCACGGCCCGGCCGGTTTGGCATCGGCCTTGTAGGTCGGCGTGACGGCTTCCAGCGCGGTCTTGGCGGCGTACCAGCCATCGGCAACCACGGCGATGAAGTCAGGCCCTTCGACAAGGCGGGCGCTGTTCGGCAGGCCCTTGCGATCGATACCAGTTCGCGTTGCACCAAAGGGATCATGGCGAATTGCGGCATACATCATGCCGGGCAAGCGGACATCGGCACCGAAGCGAGCCGAACCATCGGTCTTGGACGGGATATCGAGCCGCTGCACGGGTTTGCCGGCAAAATGCGGCGTGGTGCGCAGCGTTGGTGATGACGGCGCATCCTCGGTCGCGGCATCGGCGACCACATCGGCAAAGGCGAGGCGATTAGCCTTGTGGATGACGAAGCCATCCTTGGTATCACAGTCCTGCCAGTCAACGCTCCAGCGCCGCGCCGCCGCCTTGCACAGCATCTCCCGCGCCGAGGCGCCGGCAGCACGCAACGGCGCTTCAAAGCCGCGTGTCGAGGTGCTGCCACCGGTGATCTGGAAATCGAAATATTCGATCACCTTGCCGCCGGCCCAACCCGCCGCGCCGCGAAACGCCGCCGGCATGCCACCAACCTGATCGATCAACATGCCCTTGTTGCCGAAATCCGGCCCCAGCGGTGCCGGTTCGACGCCGACCGCATTCCAGTCCGCCCCCAGTTCATCGGCGGCGATCTGGGCAAGGCCGGACATGACACCCTGTCCCATTTCGGCCTGCGGCACCGCGACAACCACGCGGCCATCGGCACCGATTTTCAGAAAGGCATTGAGCGCCGTTTCGCCTTCACCCACCGCCCAATGCAGCTGCCGGGCGCGCGGCCACACCGCCCAGCCGATGGCAAGGCCGGTGCCGGCGCCGGCAGCGATCAACAGAGAGCGGCGGGTGAGAGCCATTGCTTACTTGAGCTGGCCCATCAGATGCTCGGCCGACGACACGGCAAAGGCACCGGGTTCTTCGACGTTGAGCTGGACAACCTTGCCATCCTTGACCAGCATCGAGAAGCGCTGGCCACGGATGCCCATGCCGAAGCGGCTGGCATCCATTTCGAGACCAAGCGCCTTGGTGAATTCGGCGCTGCCATCGGCGAGCATGGTGACCGCTTCGCCGGTGTGTGCCGACTTGCCCCAGGCCGACATCACGAACACATCGTTGACCGACAAGCAGGCAATCTCGTCAACGCCGTTCGCCTTGATCGCATCGGCGTTGGAAACAAAGCCCGGCAGATGCTTGGCCGAGCAAGTGGGGGTGAACGCTCCCGGAACCGAAAACAGCGCGACGGTGCGGCCGCCGAAGAAATCCGCCGTCGAGACCGGCGCTGGCCCCGCGTCGGTGACTTTGGTCAACATCGCGGCAGGAATGGAATCACCAACTTTGATCGTCACAGCCGAGGCTCCTTTTGCAATATGCTTGTGTTGCCCCGTCCGATAGCCTTCGGCGCTGCAAGCGTCCAGCACGGCGCGTGCCTGTGCTGCGCGATCGTGCCGCTGTGATGGTTTCATTGCCGCATCGTCGGCCCCGGCGTATAGGCAACCCGATGTCGCAGCCCCCGTTTTTGTCCGGCCGCCTGTTGCTCTCGATGCCGGGAATCGGTGACCCGCGTTTTGAACGGGTGGTGATCGCCATGTGCGTTCACGACGAGTCCGGCGCGCTCGGCATCGTCACCAACAACCCGGTGGGCGACCTCAGCGTCCGCACCTTGATGACCCAGCTCAATGTCGATCCCGGAGTCACGCCGATCGATGCCATGGTGATGGCCGGCGGCCCGGTGGAGACGACGCGCGGCTTTGTCGTACACAGCACCGATTGGGTGGGGCAAAGCAGCATAATGGTCGGCACGAGCTGGGCCTTGACCTCGACGATCGACGTGCTGCGCGACATCGCCGCCGGCAAAGGGCCACGGCAATGGCTGTCGGCGCTGGGTTACACTGGCTGGGGGCCCGGGCAGCTTGATGGCGAAATGCGCCGCCACGGCTGGCAGGCAGCCCCTGGCGACGCGGATATCATTTTCGAAATGCCCTGCGGCGAGCGCTGGTCGGCTGCCTATGACCGCCTCGGCATCGCCGTCAGCCGCCTCAGCGCCGAGCCCGGACGCGCCTGATCAGGCAGCGCGCCGCTGCGGCGCGGCGGACAGCAGCGGCCATTCGGGCACAATCGCGGCCACGCTGCCATCGCGGGCGAAATGCACGGTTGTCACCAGGGTCTGTTTCGCATGCGCCAGCACGGCCGCTTCAACCGCGAGGTCGATAGTCGGCAGGCCCGAAGGCGCAACCGGTGGACGGCGGCGTTCGCGGCGCATTTCGGCGAGAGTCCACAGTGTCCAGGCAGCCGTAAGCGTGACGATGATCGACGCCGCGACCCCTGCCAGCCGAACCAGGCTCTGCCAGCCGCCGAGCCAGACGACTTCCTGTGCGAGGCGAAGACCCATCAGCCAGCCGCTGACAATGACCAGAGGCATCAGGAACCATGCCCAGCAAATGAGCGACAGCAGCAACGCGCCGCGACGCTGGCGCCGGCTTTGCAGGTGCGGCAGATTGATGATCAACGACGTCATGTTGCTTGCAAGCCTCTATCGCTAGCGCCCCAGACGGCCGGCACCCCGCGTTTGCGCCGCAGCGCCCGGGCGACGCCAACCAGATTCGTGCTGACGCCGATCGCCCAATAGGCAATCGGGTACCAGATTATCCAGAAATAATAACGCCCTAATCCTCCGGCTCGGGCTTCATAGCGCGAATCGATGAACAGGCTGATGCCGAACTGTAACAGACAGGTCATGCTGAGCAGCACGCCGAACCAGCGCGGCATGACATCCACCGCCCAACCGAAGCGATCCGGCTCGATGATGTGAACCACCGCGGCGACCAATGCGAGCGCCAGCAGATAGGACCAGACGACGCTGATCCAGTATTCGGCCCAAAGCAGCCACAGCCGCCGCGATTGCCAGCGCAGGATCTGCGGCGTGTAGCGCAGCATCACCTCGGCCCCGCCCTGTGCCCAACGCGCGCGCTGCTTCCACAGACCCTTGATGCTTTCGGGCATCAACACCCAGCACAGCGCATTGGGCTCGAACCGCACGCGCCACCCCGACAGCTGCAGCTTCCACGAAATGTCGATATCTTCGGTCACCATGTCGGTGGACCAGTAATCGACCTGCGCCAACGCGGACCGCCGGAACGCGGCGATGACGCCAGACACAGTAAAAATGCGCCCATAGGCTTGTTGCGCCCGCTTGATCATCCCGACGATGGCGGAAAACTCGCCAACCTGGATGCGCCCCAACAGGGTCGTGCGATTGCGAACCCGCGGGTTGCCGGTAACGGCGCCGACGCTGGCATCCGCGACGAAATGCCGGACCATCCAGGTGGTCGCTTCGGGGGATAGCAGCGAATCACCATCGATACCGATGATGATTTCCGCATCGGACAGCATCGCGGCGATGCGCAACCCCATCGCCTTGCCCTGGTTGGTGGCAAGATTGACGACGCGCATGCGCGGCGTGCGCGTTGCAAGATCGGTCAGGATCGCAAGCGTGTCGTCACGGCTGGCGTCGTTGATCGCGATGATCTCGAAATCCGGGTAATTCTGGCGGGCCGCAAAGGCGATGGCGTCGCGGACATTATCGCCTTCATTGTGGCACGGGATGACGATCGCCACGCTGGGCGTGCGCGCCAGCACCGGCAGCGGCCCATAGATATCCGGCCGTCCGCGTTCGTGGCGGATGTAGAAGACGATCGCGCCGATCATCCAGACATAGGCCATGACCAGCGGATAGTAAAACATCAGCCGCATCGCGGTGAGCAGTTGGTGCGCGGCGCCGCGAGCCAGATCCAGCCCGCCGCCCAACAGTTCGAGCAGCATCGTCATGGCTGCTTCGCGTGCGAGAAGGCCGACTGCACCGCGGCAAGCGGCGGCGTGTCGGTGAAGAGGTCGTCAGGGTAGTAGCCGAAATGCTGCGCACCTGCGGCCTTGAGCAGCGCCACCTCGTTCAGAAATGCGGCCGCAGTCATCGGCTTGTGGGTGCGCCAGTCGACCGACTGGAGCTCAAAGACGGTGTGTTCGAGCGCTCCCGGTGTGGCCGCCACCTTGGCGACCAGCGCCTTCAGCCAGGCGTCCGGCTCAGCAGCCTCCTCCATTGTCGGCATCGCTTCGACCGCGACGAAATCATAATGCTTGAGGAACACTGGCAGCGACTGGGCATACCATTCCTCGGCATCGGGCTGAAGAATGGGGCGCGAATAGATGTTGCGGGCGGTCTTGATGTACGGACGGTAAACCCGCGCCCGGGCGGCGAGCTCATCGGTATAGTCGGCCATCAACTCGGCCTTGTGATGGCCCCAGTTCAGCCGCGACTTCGGTGTGGCGCGCAACACAGCGACATCGGTCGAAAGCCGCCAATGCTTGCGTCCATAAGCGAGCGCCGCGGGCGACGCGTCCTCATAATCCGACAGGATGCCGTCGTCGTGGAACAGCAGACCATCAAAGGCGGCGTGCTTGGCCAGGTCCTCATAAAGGTCACCGACCCAGCGGCGGGCGGCGGGAACAAAGGGCGAAAGCCGGGTGTAGATGTGTCCGGGCGTCACCACCTTGCCCGCCTGCCATTCCTTGACATACCAATCAGACGGCAGGTTCGCCTTATAGGCCATGATCGGCATCCAGGCGTAAACCTTGACCCCGGCACGATTCTTCAACTGCGCGGCGGTATAGCCGAACAGATCCGCCTTCATCGGCAGGTGCCGATTGGGGAAATAAAGGGCATCGGCATTGCCGTCGCCATCCGGGTCCGAATAGGCCTGGAGATAGACGGTGGTGGCACCACTGGCAGCGACGCGGGCGATCAATGCATCGAGATTGCGGCGTTGCTGTAGAGGGTCCTTGTCCCAAACATAATCCAGATCGACGTGCATGACGCGCTGGGACCGGTCGGCGCGCAGCGTGGTCACGATATCGGCAAAGGCGGTGTCTTCGGGATCGTCGGTCAGCATCAGCCGATCGATGAGGGCCGGATTGTCGCGGGCATTATTGGCGCCATCGTTGAGCGCCAGCGTAATCGGCATGCCGGCCTTTTTGGCAGCGGCAATGGCGAGATCGTTATACTCACCGAAGGGCCAAACGATGGCGCGCGGCCGTTTGCCGGTGTTACGAGCAATGAAGTCGCTGCTGCGCTGCAAGCCGGTCGCCAGTCGCGCTACATATTCGGTATCGGATTCGTAGCGCTTCTCGGCGACGCGATACATGCGTGTCGTCACCGCAGCCGCGCGGCCACCCTGCGGATTGGCATCGATCGCACCGTGCATGTCGAAGCTGTGCGAGGCAATCTCGACCAGACCCGAGGCTTGCAACTCCTTGACTTGGCGCCAGTTGAGCAGTGGCTTGACGCCCGGGACATCAGGTTTTTCGGCGCCATCCATCCAGGTGCCGACCAGCGCTTCAACGGCCGGAATCCGGTATTTTTTCAGCACTGGGAAGACCCGGGTGTAAAAGCTTTCAAAGCCGTCGTCGAAGGTCAGCAACACCGCCTTCTTGGGCAGCGTTGCCTTGCCGGCATGGGCATCGATCACCTGTTGGAGGCTGATGAAGTGGAAATCATGATCGAGCAGCCACTGGACATGGTCGCGAAAATTGCGCTCCGTCACCGCCATCCGGTCGAACGGCGGGGACTTTTGCCCGACCGCGATGATGTCGTGATAGCCAAGGACGATA
>JAAFIT010000249.1 GCA_013298745.1 Sphingomonadales bacterium | reverse complement strand
TCGGTTCATGGGTGATCAGCGTCGTGCCGCGCAGCTTTTCGAACTGGTAGTTCTTCAGCACTTCGATGCCGGTCATCAGATGGCCGACGCCGATGGCGGCCTGCGCCTGCATGGCGAGCCAGCCCGGTGCGCCCATTTCCTCGGTGATCGCGGCGGCGATTTCGGCAAAACGCTCCTGATATTTGGCGAGGATGTTCTGCAGCAGTTCGACGCGATCGGCGCGGCTGGTCTGCGAATAGCTCGGGAACGCCTTGCGCGCCGCCATCACGGCGCGATCGGCATCCTTGGCGCTGCCCATCGAAATCACGCCGGCAACCGCTTCGGTGGCCGGGTTGATGACATCGAGGCGTGCCGGCGCCGCCGGATCGACCCAGGCGCCATCGATATAGAATTTCAGATATTCCCGCATGGCGAAGCTCTCCCAAGGTTGTTTTGACGGAGTCTACTCAGGGGTGACGTTAACGTCACCCTGTGTATTTTGCGTGAACCGTGCGGCGCGGTCAGGGCTTGGCGAGCACCATCTTCGCCGCCGCCGCCATCGCTTCGACACCGGTCGCGATTGTGGGACCAGGATCGGGCGCCCAGCCGCTGTTGTGCAGGCTCGGGATGGCGGGGCCACCCTTTTGTGCGGCATCCCATTGCGCCTGCGGCACCCCGCCGAGCCAGAAGATGACCGACGGCGCGCCGGCCTCCAGCCCGAAATACTGGAAATCTTCCGACGCCATCGACGGATCGAGATCGATCACCCGCGCCTTGCCGAACTTGCTTTCGAGGATGGACTGCACGCGCGCGGCAAACGCCGGATCGTTGAGCGTCGGTTGCCCGATGGGGGTGGTGCGGATCACCGGCGCCAACGCTTCGGGGATACCGGCGGCCATCGCTTCGCCCTTCGCCACTCTGGCGATGCCATCGAGCAGGCGCTGCTGCTGGGCCGCATCATAGCTGCGGATGGTCAGTTGCAGCGCCACCTCGTCGGGAATGATGTTGTAGCGGGTGCCGCCATGGATGCTGCCGACGGTGATCACCGCCGGTTTGAACGGGTCGTTCTCGCGCGAAATCAGTGTCTGGATGCCCGTCACGATCCGCGCCGCCAGCGCCACCGGGTCCTTGGTCGAGGCAGGGTAAGCGCCATGGCCGCCGATGCCCTTCACCGTCATGTCCATCGAGCTTGAGATCGACAGCGCCCGCGTCGGCGGCACGCTCACCGTGCCGGCGGGAATGCTGCTGCTGTCGTGCAGCGCCAGCGCGAAATCGGGCTTGGGAAACCGCGTCAGCAGGCCGTCATCGAGCATCGCCCGGGCGCCGCCCAGCCCTTCCTCGGCCGGCTGGCCGATCATCACCAGTGTCCCCGACCATTGATCGCGCGATGCCGCCATTGCCCGCGCCACCCCGGTCCACACGCTCATGTGGATATCATGGCCGCAGGCATGCATCACCGGCTGGTCGGCGCCATCCTTGTAGTGGCCGAGCGCGGTGCTGGCATAGGGCAGGCCCGTGGCTTCCTTGACCGGCAGGCCATCCATGTCGGCGCGAATCAAAAGCACCGGGCCGGGGCCGTTAACCATCACGGCGACGACGCCGGTGCCCCCCACCCCTTCGGTGACGGTGAAACCGGCGGCGCGCGCTTCGGCCGCCAAAATCGCGGCGGATCGGGTTTCCTGAAAGGCGAGTTCGGGGTGGCTGTGCAAATCCTTGTAAAGCGTGACGAGGTCGCCGCCGGGGCGCGGCAGCGGCGTCTGCGGGGCCGCGAACGTCGGCGCGGCGCCGACAAGCAGGGCGGCAAGAACAAGAGCGCGGGGACTGGTCATGGCGACAAGGCTTAGACCCGCAGGGACGGTCCACGCAACCGCCAGCGCCTGGCGTGGGGTTTGCTGGCTCTTGGCGGGCTTTGCGGCGCTGATTGCGGCGGCGCCCGCACCGGCGCAACTGGTATTGCCGGTGCCATTGGAAGACCCGCGCGCCATTGATTTCGGCAGCGATCCGGTGCTGCGTTTCGTGAGAAGCGGTGGCGCCGCGGACGATTTTCGCCTGCGTATCGCCGCTGCTGTCGCGCACCATCCGGCGCAGGCCGAGGCCGCCGCCGGTACCGATCTTGCCGATGCCCAGCGGCGAGAGGCCCGCTCGGCGCTGTTCCCGATGCTGTCGCTGTCCGTCGTCGGCAGCCGCTCGCTGGCGCGCGACTTTGTCGATTCGAGCGCCGCGGTCGAGCGCCTGTTGCCGCGTGGCCGCACCGATGCGAGCGTGGGGGCCGATCAGTTGCTGTTCGATTTCGGGGCGACGGGCGGACGGATCGCCAGTGCCTCGGCCCGGTTGCGTGCCGCTGCGGCAGATGCTGATCGCAGCGCCGCCGACACGGCGCTGGCGGCGGTGACAGCCTGGTATCAGGTGGTCGGCTTGACTGCGATGACCGAGCTTGCCGAGGCGCTGGTCGCCCGCCACCGCGCCATCGTTGCCGACACCGGCGCGCGGGTGGCCGCCGGGCTGGGTGCGGGCGGCGACATGGCGCGTGCCGAAGCCGGGCTGGCCGATGCCATCGGCGCTGCCAGCACCAGCGCGCGCGCCTTGGCGGCGGCGCGAGCGCGGTATCGCGAGCTGTTCGGTGCGGAAGCACCGACGCATCCGGCTCGCCCGGCGAGCGATATCGCTATGTTCGCCAGCGCCGATCTCGCCATAAGGCAAAGCCGCGCCACCCCCGAAGTCGTCACCGCCGAGGCGCTCGCCGCCGCCGCCGCGGCCGAAGCGCGGGCGGTGCGCGGCGAGGCGCTGCCAAGGCTTGGGGCGGGCATTTCGGCGACGCGGTTCAACGTGTTCGAGCCCGGCCCCAATCACGATGTCCGCGCCACCTTCACATTACGCCAGACGCTGTCGATGGGCGGCGCCGAGGCCGCACGCAGCAGCGCCGCCAATGCCCGGGCCCGCGCTGCCAGTGCCAGCGCCGAGCGCATCCGTGCCGAGGCGGAGCGCGATGCCGAGGCGGCGTTCGCCGATGCCGCCATCCTTGCGCCCGCCGTGGCGGCACTTGCGGACGCCTATCGCGCCAATCGCCGCAATCGCGACATCACGGCCGAACAGTTCCGCCTGTCCCGCGGCAGTCTGATCGACCTGCTGCGCACCGAAGCCGATTATTTTGCCGCCGCCCGCGCCCTGGTGGCGGGCAGCATCGAGCGCGATCTGGCGGGTTACACGCTGCTGGCGCGCACGGGAGCCTTGCTCCGCCATTTTGCCATCGCATCGAACGATTAGGGGTCATCATGTCCGCGCTGCCCGATCATGCCGCCTTTCAGGCTGCCGTTGCGACGTCGCTGCCGGCACCAAAAGCGCGGCCACTGCTGCCGCCGGTCGCCGGCGGCTGGTTGTGGGCGCCGCTCTGGGCCAATCGCGGGCTGTTCGGCCAGGTCGCGCTGGCGGCCTTGCTGATCAACATCTTCGCCATGGCGACGGCGCTGTTCTCGATGGCGGTTTACAACAAGATTCTGCCCAACAATGCCACCCAATCGATGCTGGCACTGGTCGTCGGGATCGGCTTTGTCATCGTTTTCGACTTCATCCTGAGGACCTTGCGCGGCACCTTCGTCGATATCGCCGGGCAGAATATCGATCGCGAGATCGGCGCGGCGCTTTTTGACCGGCTGCTCGGGATGAAGCTGGCGGATCGGCGCGGCGCCAATGGCGCGTTCGCCGGCCTGCTGCGCGAGTTCGAGACGCTGCGCGAGTTCTTCGCCTCGGCCACCGTGGTGGCGCTCGTCGATCTGCCCTTTGTGCTGGTCTATGTCGCCATCATCGCCATCATCGCGCCGCCGCTGGCGATCGTGCTGCTGATCGCCATCCCCGTGATCATCGGCGCTGCCGCCGGGGCGCAGCCGTTGCTCGGGCGATTGGCGAAAGCGAGCCTTGCCGAAGGGCTGCAAAAGCAGGGCGTCGTGGTGGAGACCATTGGCGGCCTCGAAACCGTCAAGTCGAGCCGTGCCGGGCCTCTGCTGGCGGCGCGCTGGCGGGCGGCGGTCAGCCATCATGCCGCGATCTCGCTGCGCCAGCGCGGGGTCGCCGCCATCGCCGTCAATGTCGCGGCCAGCGTGCAGACGATCACTTATGTTGCCACGCTGTCGCTCGGCGTCGCCCTGATTGCCGCCGGGCAGCTGTCGATGGGGGCGCTGGTTGCCGCCTCGATGCTGTCGGGTCGCGCCATTGCGCCACTGGGGCAGGTGGCGGCGCTGCTGTCGCGGCTGTCACAGACGCTGTCCTCCTATCGTGCGCTTGACCGGGTGATGACGACGGCGGGCGAGGCTGGCGATATCGTGCCGCTGCGCCGTCGATGGCTGGAGGGCCGCATCGTCTTTCGCGACGTCAGCTTTCGCTACCCCGGCAGCAACGCGCTGGCGCTCGATCGGGTCAGTTTCAGCATCGAACCGGGGGAACGCGTCGCCATCATCGGCCGCGTCGGATCGGGAAAATCGACGATCGCGCGGTTGCTTCTGGGGCTGTTCACCCCTGAAAACGGCGCGGTCATTATC
>JAAFIT010000248.1 GCA_013298745.1 Sphingomonadales bacterium | reverse complement strand
GACGGCGAGTTCGCCCGAGCCGGGCACATGATGGACACCAAGATAATCGGCAAAACGGATATTGCCGACCAGATAGGCGATGATGGCAAAGGCCGCAGCGGCGATGACGACCGGCATCGTCGCCAGACCGTCAAGGCCATCAGTCAGGTTCACGGCATTGCCGAAACCTGTAACGATGAAGGCAGCGAACAGGATATAGAACGGCCCGAGCGCGATGCCGGCATCCTTGAGGAACGGCAGATAGAGCGTTGTGCCGGTTCGGCTGGCGATCCAGGTGCAGGCAAGGCCGGCAACGAAAAACTCGATCAGCAGCCGCGTGCGGCCCGAAACGCCCTTGTGGCTGCGCTTCGTCACCTTGTCATAATCGTCCATGAAGCCGATGGCGCCAAAGCCGAGGGTGACGAACAGCGAGGCCCAGACAAAGCCGTTGGCGACGTCCATCCACAGCAATGTCGACACCGTCAGCGCGATCAGGATCATCAGGCCGCCCATCGTCGGCGTGCCCTTTTTGGTGAGCAGGTGCGATGCCGGGCCGTCCTCGCGGATCGGCTGGCCCTTGCCCTGCTTCTGGCGCAGAAAGCCGATGAAGCGCGGCCCGATCAGCAGCGCGATAAGCAGCGCCGTGACAAGGGCGCCCATCGACCGGAAGGTGATGTAGCGGAAGAGGTTGAGCACCCCTTCGAACCCGGCCCAATAGGCGATGGCGTTGATCAACTCCCGCTCTCCCGGCTCTTCAACGCCGCGACAACCCCGCCAAGCCCGACCGAGTTCGAGCCTTTGACGAGAAGAACATCATCGGACGCAATCAGACGAGCAACCTCGGTTTCGGCGGCAGCCGCATCGGCAACATGCAACACCTCTAGCTGGCGGCCGAGGGCGGTTGCCAGCGCTTTCATCTCGTTACCCACAAGAAATACGCATGAAACACCGGCCGCCACTATATGTGGTGCCAATTCGGCGTGAAAATGGTCGGACTGGTCGCCAAGCTCGCGCATCGCGCCGAGCACGGCGAGCCGCCGACCGCGCCCGGCGGGTACCACTTCAGCGAGCACCGCCAGCGACGCCGCCATCGATGCCGGATTGGCATTGTAGCTTTCGTCGATGACGATCGCCGTACCGTCGCGCGCCGCAACGCGCAGCCGCTGGCCACGCCCCGGCAGATCGGTCAATTCGGCCAATGCCAGCCCGGCCAGCGCTAGGTCGCCACCGGCGGCGTGCACCGCCGCCAGCACCGCCAACGCATTGCCGACCCAATGGCGCCCGGCCATGCCGACCTTGAAGGTGAGGCGGTGGTCACCGACCCGCGCCGTCACGCACGAGCAATCGGGGTGGAGCGCGACGCTTTCGGCCACCACATCAGCGCCGGGGTTGAGGCCGAAACTGACGATCCTATCCGTGGCACGAGCGGCGTGAGCGCGCAGCCGGTCATAGTGGCGATTGTCGAACGGGATGATCGCCGTGCCGCCCGGCTGCAGGCCCTGGAAAATCTCGCCCTTGGCATCGGCGATGCCCTCTTCATTAGCGAAATTTTCGATATGCGCCGAGGCGACCCAGGTGATGACGGCGATGGCGGGGCGCACCAGTTGCGTCAGCGCGGCGATCTCGCCGGCATGGTTCATCCCCATTTCGAAAACGCCGAAGCGGCTGGCTTGCGGCATCCGCGCCAGGCTCAACGGCACGCCGGTGTGGTTGTTGTAGCTCTTCACCGACGCATGGACCGCATCAGGCGCAAACCGCGCCAGCGACGCCTTGATGGCTTCCTTGACGCCGGTCTTGCCAACGGAGCCGGTCACGCCGAGGCGCAACGCTGGGCTACGGTCGCGCGCGGCGACGGCGAGTGCGGTCAGCGCCGCATTGGGATCGGCCACCAGCACATGCGGCGCATCGACCGACTGCGCCACCAGCATCCCGGCGGCACCGCGCGCAACCGCTTGCGGCACGAAGCGATGGCCGTCCATCGCAGCTCCCGTCATGGCCACGAACAGCTCGCCGCCGATGATCTCGCGCGAATCGAAACTCACGCCATTGGCGGTGAAATCGCCATGGACGGTGCCGCCGGTGGCGGCGGCGATCTCGGCGGCGGTCCACAGTGGTGTCATGCCGCCACCTCGCGCGCCACGGTCACATCGTCGAATGGCAGCACCTGATCGCCGACGATCTGGCCCTGTTCATGGCCCTTGCCGGCAATCAGGACCACATCATCGGCTGTCGCATCAGCCAGTGCGGCGGCGATGGCCGCCCGTCGGTCAGCGATTTCGCGCGCGCCCGGTGCTGCGGCCAAAATGGCGGCGCGAATGGCTGCCGGCGCTTCGGAGCGCGGATTGTCGTCGGTGACGATGACCAGATCGGCGACGGTCATCGCCATTGCGCCCATCAACGGCCGCTTGCCAGTATCGCGGTCACCACCAGCGCCGAACACCAGAATAAGCCGGCCCTTGGTGTGGGGCCGCAACGCCGCTGCTGCCGCTTCGATCGCATCGGGGGTATGGGCATAATCGACATAGGCGGGCGCACCGGCTCGCGTGATGACGGCGCGTTCGAGGCGACCGCGCACCGGTTGCACCCGCGCCAGGTTGCCCAGCGTCGCCGCGACATCGCCGCCCGTGGCGATGACCAGCCCCGCCGCGACCAGCGCATTGGCCGCCTGATAGGCCCCGATCAGCGGCAGCGCGACCTTGTGGGTTCTGCCAGCCGCTTCGATAACAAGCGTCTGCCCGAGCGGCGTCGGTTCGCGCGACACCAGCTTGAGCGTTTCCCCGGCTTTGCCGACGGTCAGCAGCCGCACACCGCGGGCCTTTGCAGCCGCGATCACCCGCGCCGACCATTCCCCATCATCAGCCCATACTACGACCGCGCCATCGGCATCGACCACCTCGGTGAACAGCCGCAGCTTGGCCGCGAAATATGCTTCCATCGTGCCATGGTAATCAAGGTGATCGCGCGACAGATTGGTGAAGCCGGCCGCCGCCACCGGCAGCCCTTCGGTGCGATACTGGTCGAGGCCGTGGCTCGAGGCCTCGAAGCTGGCATGGGTGATGCCTTCGCGCTGCAAGCCGGCCATATTGGCGAGAAAGGTGACGACATCAGGGGTCGTCAGCCCGGTCGACACCTGATCGGTGGCAGTGGTCACGCCGAGTGTGCCGATGCTGGCTGCAACATGGCCGGCCTGGCGCCAGAGCTGGCGCGTCAGTTCGGCGGTCGATGTTTTGCCGTTGGTGCCGGTGACCGCCACGGTCACGGCCGGAAATGGTGCAAAAAATTGCGCGGTCGCCCGGGCGAAGACGGCCCGCGGCTCGTCAGCCTGAACGGCGAACGCCCCGTCAACCGACACCCCGGTGCGCGTGACAACGGCGACGGCACCGGCGGCGATGGCGGCAGGAATATAATCTTCGCCATTGACGCGCGCGCCGCGGAAGGCGCCGAACACGGTACCCGGCGCGACCTTGCGGTGATCAAGCGCGAAGCCGGTGACGATGGCCTCGCCCCCACCTGCAAAGAGCTGCCCCAGCCGCATCCGCTATTCCTTGGGCGCGTCATGGGCGTCGGCGAGCAAGCCGCTGACATCGATATCCTTGCTGGGGTCCGGCTGCACGCCGAGCAGCGGCCCGATGCGTTCAACGATACGGGTGATCGCCGGCGCGACGACCATGCCGGCCGTCTTGAAGCCAAAGGTCGCCTTCGAGCCGCGCGGATCGTCGACCATCGCGACGACGACATAGCGCGGCGCATCCATCGGGAAAGCGGCAGCAAAGGTTGAGACATTGGCACCGCGCTGGTAGCGGCCATTGGCGATCTTTTCGGCCGTGCCGGTCTTGCCACCCACCCGGTAACCCGGCGCATTGGCCTTGCGCCCGGTGCCATTGGTAACAACAAGGCGCAGCAGCGCCCGCATCGTGTCCGACGTCGCCGAAGTGAAAACGCGGCGGCCAGGGGGCACGTCGCCCGGTGGGCGCTTGAGCAGTGTCGGGTCGCGATAAAGGCCGCCATTAACCAGCGTGGCATAGGCATTGGCGAGGTGCAGCGGCGAAACGGTGATGCCATGGCCATAAGCGATCGTCATCGTTGCCAAGTCACCCCAGTTCGACAATGCCGGATATTGCGGCCGGGCGCGCTCGGGCAATTCGACGGCGATCGGCTTGAAGAAGCCAAGCTGTTCGAGCATGGCGCGCTGACGCTCGCGACCGGCTTCCATAGCGATGCGGGCGGTTCCGATATTCGATGAATGGATGAAGATTTCGGGCACGGTCAGCCAGCGATTCTTGGCGTGATCGTCGCGGATCCGGAAACCACCCAGATAGATCGGATGGGTGGCATCATATTTCTGCCCCATCGACTTGATGGTGCCGGCGTTGACGGCGCTGGCGATCGTCAACGCCTTGAAGGTGCTGCCGAGTTCATAGCCACCAAAAGTGACCTTGTTGAAGCGGCTGCCGTCATCGGTTTCGCGGCTATAGCGCGAGCCATCGGCGCGCAGGCCCGGCGCGTTGGGATTGAAATCGGGCAGTGACGTCA
>JAAFIT010000247.1 GCA_013298745.1 Sphingomonadales bacterium | reverse complement strand
ACGCTCGGCAAGCACCGCGATGGCGCAGGCGACGGCGTCCGCACTGATACCGCCATAACGCGCCAGCCCGCCAACAAGCAGCGGATTGAGCAGCGGCGTGACGGCCTGAAAAAAGGCTTCAACCGGTCGGCGTTCGACACGTGGCCCGAGAATCAGGCCGGGCTGGATGATATCGAGCCGGGCAAAACCAAGCGCGGTCACATCGCGCTCAACCTCGCCCTTTACCCGCGAATAGAAAACGCCGGATCCGGCATCGGCGCCGACCGCGGTCACCACGATGAAGCGCGATACCCCAGCCGCCTGCGCCGCGCGGGCAAAGGCCAGCACGGCGTCATAATCGACAGCGCGAAACGCCGCTTGGCTGCCAGCCACGCGGATTGTCGTGCCGAGTGCGCAGATCGCCACCTCAGCCGCGGGCAGCGCCGGCAATGCGGCGAAATCGGCGACAACCTCGTCTGCCCGGCCGGTCGCGCGGCGCCCAACCGGCACGGCATCCGGCAGCAGCGCCAGCACCCGCGATCCGACCAGCCCGGTGGCGCCTGCCAGCAATATCGTCATGCTAGCTACCGCGTCTGGCCGCCGTCGACCGGCACAACGGCACCGGTGACGAAGCTGGCGAGTGGCGACAACAGAAAGGCTGCCATCGAACCAATCTCGTCCGGCGTGCCATAGCGGCGCAGCGGCACTTCGCGCTTAATCCAGCGCTCCCAGTCGGCGGCCTTGTCGCCGGTGGAATTCTTCTCCCAACTGCCGCCGGGGAAGATGATGTTGCCCGGGGCGATGGCGTTGACCCGAATGTTGTGGCGGCCGGAGATCCGCGCCAGTTCCTTAGCGAGATGGTTCATCGCTGCCTTTGATGTGCCATAGGTCAGCGGCGTTCCGAGCGCACCCAACCCAGCAATCGAGCTGATCATCAAAAGCGCGCCCTCGCCGCGCGGCGTCATCACCCGCAACACCGAGCGCGCCAGCTTGTAGGCCGAATCGAGGTTCTGCGAGACGCCGGCATCCCAGGTCGCATCATCGATATCGAACCCCGGCGGGCATGGGTGCAGCCCGACATTGGCGACCGCGCCCCAGAGCGGGCCTAGCGCCGCCTCGGCACCGGCGACCGCCGCGTCGATGGCGGTGGTGTCGCGCATGTCACCGGCAACGCTCCACAACCGGTCTGCGCCATGGATCGCCGCCAGGCGCGCGCGCTCCGCTTCGAGCGCCTCAACGCCGCGTGCCGCCAACGCCACCTTCGCGCCCTCCGCCAGCAGTGCCGCAACGATGCCAAGACCGATGCCGCGGCTGGCGCCGGCAACAAGGATGACGCGATCGCGAAGTTGCAGGTCCATGATATTCTCCCCCTTGCCGGTCTTGATCAGTCTCGCACCAGACCCGATGATGTCAGCTTGCGATAGAAGCAGCTAACCTCGCCGGTATGGCACGCCGGGCCGGCCGGATCGACCTTCAGCCAGATCGCGTCCTGGTCGCAATCGACGCGCATTTCGACAACGCGCTGGATATGACCCGACGTGGCGCCCTTGTGCCATAGCTCCCGCCGCGAGCGGCTCCAGTAGTGCGCCTCGCCGGTGGCGATGGTCGCGGCCAGGGCATCGGCATTCATGTGCGCGACCATCAGCAGCATCCCCGTCGCCGCATCGGTGGCGACCGCGGTAATCAGTCCGGTGGCATCCCATTTCGGTTCGAGCGTGAGGCTGTGTTCATGCGTCATGTGACAATTCCGCGTCGGTTTGGGGGGCGACAAAGCCCGTTGCTGCCCCTATATGCCGCTCAAGCGCGGCGCTGACGAGGCTCCCTTTGCCATGACCAATCACATGCTCACCACCGATCCGTGGGAGGACGACCATCTGCATGAGGAATGCGGGGTCTTTGGCGTCTATGGTGCCGATGGCGCGGCGGCGCTGGTGGCGCTTGGCCTGCATGCGCTTCAGCATCGCGGTCAGGAAGCTGCCGGGATCACCACCTTCGATGGCAAGGAATTTCATACCCATCGCGCCATGGGGCATGTCGCTGGCAACTTCGACAGCGACGAGGTGATCAGGAAGCTCAAGGGCGAGATCGCCATTGGTCACAACCGCTATTCGACGACGGGTGAAACCGCGCTGCGCAACGTCCAGCCACTGTTTGCCGAACTATCGTCGGGCGGCTTTGCTGTTTGCCACAATGGCAATATTTCCAACGCGATGACGCTGCGGCGTGATCTCGTTCGTCGCGGCTCGATCTTCCAGTCGACCAGCGATACCGAAGTCATCATCCACCTCGTCGCCACCTCGGGCTATCGCACCCTGCTCGATCGGTTCATCGACGCCCTGAAGCGGGTCGAGGGCGCCTACAGCCTGATTTGCCTGACGTCGGAAGGCATGCTCGCCTGCCGCGATCCGCTCGGTGTGCGGCCGCTGGTGCTCGGCCGCCTCGGCGATTCCTACATTCTCGCCTCCGAAACCGTTGCGCTCGACGTGGTCGGTGCCACCTTCCTGCGCTCGGTCGAGCCGGGCGAGCTCATCATCATCAGCCCTCGGGGCCTGCGTTCCTTGCGGCCGTTCGAAACACAGCGGCCCCGCCCCTGCATTTTCGAGCATGTCTATTTCAGCCGCCCCGATTCGGTCGTCGATGGCTCCAGCGTCTACCAGGTGCGCAAGAAGATCGGCGCCGAGCTGGCGCGCGAAAGCCCGGTCGATGCCGATATGGTGGTGCCGGTGCCCGACAGCGGCACCCCGGCGGCCATCGGATACGCGCAGGAATCGGGATTGCCGTTCGAACTCGGCATCATCCGCTCGCATTATGTCGGCCGCACCTTCATCCAGCCGGGCGACCAGATCCGCAACCTCGGTGTCAAGCTGAAGCACAATGCCAATCGCGCGATGATCGCCGGCAAGCGCATTGTCCTCATCGACGATTCGATCGTGCGCGGCACGACGTCGCTGAAGATCGTCCAGATGCTGCGCGAAGCTGGCGCCGAGGAGGTGCACATGCGCATCGCCAGCCCGCCGACGCGCCACAGCTGCTATTATGGCGTCGATACGCCGGAGCGTTCGAAGCTGCTGGCGGCGCAAATGAATGTCGATGCCATGCGCGACTATATCAAGGTCGACAGCCTCGCCTTCCTGTCCACCGACGGGTTGTACCGTGCGCTTGGTGAAACCAGCCGCCAGGATGACGCGCCGCAATATTGTGACGCCTGCTTCACCGGCGACTATCCGACGCGGTTGACCGATCAGGAGGATGTCGAAGTCCCCGATCAGCTCAGCCTGTTGGCCGAACGCGTAATTTAACCACCGCCTCTCCCGCAATGGGAGGGGAGCAGAAGTAGACCCATGACCGAAACGCCTTCAAAGATCGCCCTCGTCACCGGCGCCAGCCGCGGCATTGGTGCTGCTACCACCATAGCGCTTGCCAAGGCCGGCTATCATGTCGTCCTGACTGGTCGCGACGAAAAGCGGCTGACGACGGTCGACGACGCGATCCACGATGCTGGCGGCACCGCCACCATTGCGCCATTCGATCTTGGCGACGGCGATGCAATCGACCGGCTGGCGACCGCCATCGGCGCCCGCTGGGGCAAGCTCGACCTGCTGGTGCTCAACGCCGGCGTGCTGGGCACGCTGGCACCGCTGGGGCATATCGACGTCAAGGAATGGAACAATGTCCTTGGTACCAACCTGACAGCCAATTGGCGGCTGTTGCGCGCCTTCGACGCCTGGCTGCGCCGCAGCGACGCCGCCGATGTCGTGGCGCTGACGTCTAGTGTCGGCAGCGCCCCGCGCGCCTATTGGGGCAGCTATGCCGTATCCAAGGCGGCGCTCGAGAGCCTGATCGCCATCTATGGGCTGGAAACCGAGGCGATCACGGCGATCCGCACCCATGTCATCAACCCAGGCGCCACCCGCACCCAGATGCGCGAACGCGCTTTCCCCGGCGAAGACCCGGCAACGGTCAAGCCGCCCGAAGATGTCGCGGCGATGATCGTCGCGGCGCTGCGGCGCGATTGAAGTCCACGCCGCCGGCCGCTATCACGGCTTGGGGGCATTGCACGTTGGAGTGGACTGCCCTGCCATGAGCGAAACCCCCGTAGCTGAAGCCGCCAAACGCCGCCGCTGGCTGAGCATCGGCGAAACTGTCGGCATATTGGCGTTGTTGATCTCGGGCTTCAGCCTGTGGGATTCGCATCAGGAACGCGTCGAAAACCGCGCCGCCGCATCAAAGCCGAAGACTGTTCATATCGCGCCGCTGGTACTGACCGCCAGTGCAGATACGGAAGGCGAGACCTTGCGCCTGGCGTCGCCCAATGCCGATCGCGTCATCCAGACACAGACCATCGTCTTTCCCAAGGCGCTTGATCTGGCGAGCGTCGACACGGTCGGCAATCCCCGCATCGAAGCCGACTGGTTCGCCAGCGCGCTGCGCAGCGCTGTTGGCGATGATCGCGACAAAGGCCGCCTGCCCATCGGCATCATCACCCGTTACACCGACAATGGCACCGAGCGCGAAGATGTGGCGATTTACGATGTCGGACATGGCTGGCGGTCGCGCTTGTTGCAA
>JAAFIT010000246.1 GCA_013298745.1 Sphingomonadales bacterium | reverse complement strand
ACCCAGGTGGCTTGATCATTGAAGAAGGACGCCAGCAAGCCAAAGAACGCTTCGGGGCCCACGCAGCGCGCCAGCATCGAGGCGGCGAAATCCGGGCCGTTGAGAACGAAGTTGCGGAATTCATAGGAGACATTGCCGCTGGCGACATATTTGTCACGAATCGCGCCCATGCTGGCTTCATGGAATTCGCGGCAATGCGGGCAGGTCAGCGAGGCGAACTCGACCAGCTTGACCTTGGCATCGGGGTTGCCGATGCGGAAACCACCTTCCGGTGTGGCAGCAAACACCTTGGTCCAATCGGTGGCGGCCGGGTTGGCGGCTGCAGGAATGGCGGCGGTGCTGGCGGCAGCGGTGGTGTCCGCCGATTTTTCAGCGGTCTTGTCACCACAGGACGCAACGGCGAGTGCCAGCGCGGCAATCGAAACGGCACGAAACACAGTCTTCATCGAACACCCTTTTGTCCCGCGTTGCTGCGGTTCTTGCGTGACAGGTTTAGGCAAAGCCGGCGGGCGTGCCAAGCCGTTCCGCCCAGGCCATGCTATTTGAGCATGGCCTGCAGTTTCGGCTCGAAGCTGGCCCAGTCATAAACACCTGGCACCGGCACGCCGTTGATGCCGAAGGTCGGGGTACCTTCCAGCTTGTAATTGGTCATCGCGTCGTTGCGGATGGCGATCAACTTGTCCTGGTTTGCCTTGTCGATGAGGCAGGCGCGTGCCTTGGCCAGCGGCAGGCCACGCGCCGCGGCCCATGTGTCCAGCCCGGCGATTTCCGCCAGCTTGGCCGGTTGCTGCGCCTGCGGCATCGCAGTGATCGCCTGATTCTGGGCGGCGGTCATGTCGACGAACGGCTGACTCCATTTTTCCTGCTCGGCAAACAGCTTGCCGGCAAAGGCCAGCGCCGGCACCGCCGGTTGGCACGACACAAGCAACGACGCGGCAAAGTCAGGGCCGTTGCGAACAAAGCTGCGCTGTTCGAACGAAACATTGCCGGTGGAAATATATTTGGCCTTCAGTGCCGGCAGGCCTTCTTCATGAAAGACCTTGCAATGGCCACAGGTGTAGGAGGCGAATTCGACGATCTTGATCTTCGCCGCCGGGTTGCCGATGCGGATGCCGCCTTCGGGGGTGGCGGCGATGGTGGTGGTCCAATCGGTCTTGGCGAGAGCCGGGGCCGCGCCCAGCGCCAGCGCGAGCATCAACAAGGCGGGACGACGACTGATCATCAACTTTTGCTCCGGCACAAACATCGCGTTGCTAGCCTAACCAGCCGAACCGGCGATGAACAGAGATTGTGATTATCGAACAATCGGCGGGCCGCGCGTGGCCGATAGCGCCTCGGCCAGCGATTCAAGGCTGGCGCGCAGATCAGGGTCGGCGATATCGCGCAGCGTCGATTGCGTCTCGGCGGAAAGAGGCACCTTGGGCGGAGGCGGCGCAGCGCGCAACGGCGGATCGATATCGGCGTGACGCAATTGCACCCGCGCCACCGCCGCAGCCCCAAGCAGGCGATTGACCCGTTCGATGATCTGCGGCTCGACATGCGCCAGCATCGGCGCCAGAGCGCCCGACACCGCGATCTTCAAGACGCCACCATCCTGCTTGCCGCGCGGTAGCGACAGCGATTCGGGGCGGCTGTGGCGGGCATAGCGTTCGCCGACAATCTCAACCCAGCGTTCGACGATGATGCTCTGGGTAAAGCCGAAGCGCCGGAACGCCTGGCCGCCGACGGCCGGCACCAGCTCGGCAACGCGGCGCGGACGACGCGAGCGTTCGGGCGGTGGAACTTCGGGTTTTCGGGCCATCGCCATTTTATGCCATAGGCGCCGGATGCCCGATAGCCCGCCTGATGTCGCCGCCCTGCTGCTCGGCTGGTACGCCGCCCACGCCCGCAGCCTGCCGTGGCGCAACCCGCCGGGGGCCGCGCTGCCTGATGATCCCGATTGGCCGTATCGCGTCTGGTTGTCCGAAATCATGCTGCAACAGACGACCGTGGTGGCCGTGCAACCCTATTTCGCCGCCTTCACCACACGCTGGCCCAATGTCGCGGCGCTGGCGGCGGCCGATGATTCCGAGGTTATGCAGGCCTGGGCGGGCTTGGGCTATTACGCCCGCGCCCGCAATCTGCTCGCCTGTGCGCGGGCGGTGGTCGATCGCCATGGCGGCCGTTTTCCCGGCGACGAGGCAGCTTTGCGTGATCTGCCCGGCATCGGCGACTATACCGCCGCCGCGGTCGCCGCCTTCGGCTTTGGCAAGCACGCCATCGTCATCGACGGCAATGTCGAGCGGGTGATCACGCGGTTGTTCGAGATTGCGACGCCGTTGCCCGCCGCCCGCGCGGTAATTCGGGCGCGGCTGGAAACCCTGGTACCTACCGACGCCGCCGGTGATTTCGCGCAAGGGCTGATGGATCTCGCCGGCCGCATCTGTACGCCGCGCAATCCGCGCTGCGACGCCTGCCCGTTGCGCGGCCACTGCCATGCCGCCGCCGCCGACCCGACCGCCTTTCCGGTCAAGGCGCCGAAACGCGCCCGGCCGCTGCGCCACGGGACAGCGTGGTGGATCGAGGCCGATGGCGATGTGCTGACTATCATCCGCCCGGCCAAGGGCCTGCTCGGCGGCATGCGGGCGCTGCCATCATGCGACTGGCGCGGCACCGAGGCAGACCCGCCCCTCCCCGCTGCATGGCGCGATCTCGGCGCCGTGTCGCATGGCTTTACCCATTTCGAATTGTCGCTGGCGGTGCGCGGCGTGCGGCTGCCGGCCAAACCGGCGCTTGCCGGGGACTGGCTCCCCGTTGCACTATTGGCCGGCGCCGGATTGCCGACGCTGTTCGAAAAGGCCGCGGTTCTGGCGCGCGCCAATATGGATGTGGTGGCATGACCGAATTTTCGCCTTTCGCTACGCCGGATCAGCCTTGGGTCGGCCTCACCGGCTCGCCGCTCGATCGTGCCGATCATCTGCGTCGTGATCCCGGCGCCATGGTGGCGCTGCGATCAAGGCCCGATGCGCGCTGGCTGGTGCTCGACCAGTTGAAGCCGGTCCTCACCAAGGGCGAGCACCCCGATATCCTCTGGGCCTATCGCTCCGACGTGCCGCATGACGCGACCAGCGTCTTCCTGGGGCTGATGCCCGACAATCAGGGCGGCGCGCCGCGCTTTGCCGCATCAGCGCCGGCGACCGATCTGGTCGAGGATTTCGGTGGACAGGTCGTCGATGCCCGCGCCGCCGCCGCGATACTCGGCGATGGCCGCGCCGAAATCATCGCCCAGGCCCGCTCGCTGATCGATTGGCATGCCCGCCACCAGTTCTGCGCCGTGTGCGGCGGCAAGACGGTGATGAACAAGGCCGGCTATGCCCGTAGTTGCCAGGCCTGCGGCGCCGAACATTTCCCGCGCACCGACCCGGTGGTGATCATGCTGGCGGTAAAGGGCGAGCACGCCCTCGTCGGCCGCCAGCCCAACTTCCCCAAACGCTTCTTTTCGGCACTCGCCGGGTTTGTCGAGCCGGGCGAAAGCCTCGAAGAAGCCGTGGCGCGCGAACTTTACGAGGAAGCCGGCATCCGCACGGCACGCGTCCGCTACCTCGCCAGCCAGCCCTGGCCCTTCCCCTCCTCGCTGATGATCGCCGCCTTCGCCGAAGCCACCAACCTCGACATCATCCTCGATGCCGACGAACTCGAAGAAGCCCGCTGGGTTACCAAGGACGAAGTCCGCGCTGCGCTGGCCGGCACCGGCGACTGGCTGGCGCCGCCACCAATGGCGATTGCACATACGTTGCTGAAGGCGTGGGTGAGCTAATCAGGCTATGCCTCCGGCGGCTGGGGCCATTGGCCCCAGACCCGATTAAATGATGGCCGCTAGTCCGGGACAGTCCGCTGGTCCATATTGGTGCCATGGCCTTCATATTTTTCGTCTGTATCGGCGCAACTATCGGCTTTGCCTTGGGCTGGGGTTTCGTGTCTTGGAAGACAGGGTGGGCGCTGCTGCTTGCGGTGCTGATCCTTATGGTTGCCGCCTTTCTGCTCGAACCAGCAATCACTGGCGAGCGACAGAGATCGACCGCAGCGGTTGGTCTAGTGTTCACCAGTGTTGGGTTCGGATTGGCCGCCGCTATTGGCGCCACAATCGGGATGCTCGCGCATTGGCTCGGTTCGCGCAAACGGTGAGAGCCGACGATCAAAGCGTCCGCAGTCGAGTATCAACCGCCGCCTATGGCCCATTCCATCAATCGGGGTCTGGGGCCAAGGCCCCAGCCGCCGGAGGCGTCACTCCTCACTCCGCCGCCAACCGGAGCCTTTTCGCCGCCACCACCGGCCGCACCAGCGCCGTGGCTTCCTCCGGCGGCATCGGCTTGCCGAATAGATAGCCTTGCACCTGTTCGCACCCCAGGGCGCGGCAGCGTTCGAACTCCTCGCGGGTTTCGGCTCCTTCGGCGATGGTCACCATGTCGAGCGAGTGGGCGAGGCTGACGATGGCCTGGATGATGGCGCTGGCTTCGCCATTGGGTTGCAGGGCGCGCGAGACGAAGCTGCGATCGATCTTGATGCGGCTGAACGCGGCCTTTTGCAGATAGCCGAGC
>JAAFIT010000245.1 GCA_013298745.1 Sphingomonadales bacterium | reverse complement strand
GAAAACGAACTTTTTCCCCGGCAAACGCCCGATCAGATCGGCCAATTCGGGGTGCGGTGCCACCACATCGACGTCGACATCGTGGACATCGGCGAGGAATTCGTGCGGATCGACACCGTGATGCGCCATCAAACCCGGCAATGTCATGCCATGGCTGTGGAAGAATCCCTTCTGCACCCGGTGCGCCGCTTCGGGATCGAGCCCCAATAGCCGCTGAATATAGGCCCCCATCCGCGCGTCGATTTGCGGGAACAGGCTGGCGCTCGCCGGATAGAGCGTGTTGTCGAGATCGAAGATCCAGCTGTCGATGGTGGCTAGACCGCTCACCTCAGCCCAACCGTGCCTTCACCAGCGCCTTCAGATCGGCTTCGGGGCGGGCGCCATAGTGGCTGATGACTTCCGCCGCCGCGATACAGCCCACCCGGGCGCAATCGGGCAACGACCGCCCCTCGACCATTGCCGCCATGAAGCCGCCGGCAAACAGATCGCCGGCGCCGGTGGTATCGAGCACCCGCGCGGCAGGCTCAGCGGCGACGACATGATGACGGCCGCCTTCGATGACGACAGCGCCAGCGGCCGAGCGGGTGATGACCGCCGTGCAACTGTGGCGCGCCAGTTCGGCCATGGCGACATCAAGGTTGTCGGTCTGATACAGCGAACAGACTTCATGTTCATTGCCGAACACGAGATCGACATGTTCGGCGAGCAGCGCCTGAAAATCGGCGCGATAGCCTTCAACGCAGAACACATCCGACAGCGTCAACGCCACCTTGGTGTTGTTGGCACGCGCGACCTGAATCGCCTTTTTCATCGCAGCGCGCGGTGCCGGCGGGTCCCACAAATAGCCTTCGAGGTAGAGAATATCGGCCGCGGCCACCATCCCCGGATCGAGATCAGCCTCCGCCAGTTCCTGGCAGGCGCCCAGATAGGTGTTCATCGTGCGATCACCGTCGGGGGTCACGACAATCAGGCAACGGCCCGTTGGCGCGCCGCCTGTCGACGCCGGCGTGACGAAATCGACGCCGGCAGCACGGATATCGTGTGCGAAGACCCGGCCCAACTGGTCATCCGCCACCCGACCGACGAACATCGGTCGTGCGCCGAGCGCCGCCATGCCGGCAACAGTATTGGCCGCCGAGCCGCCGCTGATTTCCCGGCCCGGGCCCATTGCGGTATAAAGCGTCTCGGCTTCATCGGCGCCGATGAGCCGCATCGATCCCTTGGCAATGCCACGATCGGCAAGGAACACCGGCTCGGCTGTGGTGATGACGTCGACGAGTGCATTGCCGATGGCGATGACGTGGTGGCGTTGAGTCATGATGTCGAGTTGGCCCTATATATAGTGGTGTGCGACGCAAATCGCGCTGCGCGACCCCTAACGGAACGCGACGGCGGCGTCATCCCCATCCGTCGATTCGCTTGCCTCACTCCGACCAGCGCCTAAAGTCGAGGCTTGGAGTTTGCCCATGCGTTTTCTACCGCTGACATTGACCCTGTTGCTCGCCGCCTGCGCCACCACCGCGCCCCCTGTGGTGCCGGTGGCAGCACCGCCGCCCGGCTTGTCCCGGTTGATCGGTATCGACGCGGTCGCGGTCACTCGCCTGCTCGGCCCGGCGTCGCTCGACCGCACCGAGGCAACGGCCCGGCAGTTGCAGTTTGTCCGCCCGCCGTGCGTACTTGATGTGTTTCTGTATCCCCCGCCCTCCGGCGGAACAGCCGTTGTCCGCACTGCCGCCGCGCGCAAGCCCGATGGCAGCAAGATCGACCCCGGCACCTGCCTGTCGCTGATCGCCCCGGCGAGCGGCGGATGACGCCGGATCGCCTGTTCGATGTCTTCAGCACCATCGTGCTGGTCGGCTGGCTGGCACTGATCCTGGCGCCGCTGCGGCGCGGGCTGGCAGTCAGTGTGGCGCGCTGGGTCGTCGTTTTTCTTTGCGGCGGCTATTTCGCCATGCTCGCAGCCGGGCTCGCCGGGCCAGGGCCGCCACCGGGCGCCAGTTTCGATTCGTTGGCGGGCGTGCGGCTATTGCTCTCAACGCCCGAGGCGCTGCTCGCCGGCTGGGTACATTATCTGGCCTTCGATCTGTTCGTCGGCAGCTGGCAGGTCGAGGATGCGCCCGCCGCGCGCATTCCGCACTGGCTATTGCTACCGTGCCTGGCACTCACCTTGGTCGCCGGGCCGATCGGCCTGTTGCTCTATTTCATCATCAAGGCGGCACGGCGATGACAAACCCCTCCACCCACGCCATATCGTGACCATGACCGTCGCTGTTACCGTCCCCTCGCCGTGCATCAACGTCTGCCGCATCGATCGCCGCAGCGGCTGGTGCGAAGGCTGCCGGCGCACAGTCGATGAAATCACCCGCTGGCCGCTGGCGAATGACGCTGAGCGGCGCGCCATCCTCGATGAACTGCCGAAGCGAATCCCCCGCAAGCGGCTTGGGATCAGCTGGTGATTCTTTCCGTTCTCGATCAGACACCCATTGCCGCGGGCACCACGCCGGCGTCAGCACTCGCCAATTCGATCGATCTGGCCCGCCATTGCGAGTCGCTTGGCTATCATCGCTTCTGGCTCGCCGAACACCATGCCTCGGCAGCGCTGGCTGGCAGCGCGCCGGAAATCCTGATCGGCGCCGTCGCCGCTGCGACCAGCCGGATGCGGATTGGCTCAGGCGGCATCATGCTGCCGCATTATTCGCCGCTAAAGATTGCCGAAGTGTTCAGCCAGCTCGCCGGGCTCTATCCCGGCCGCATCGATCTTGGGCTGGGACGCGCGCCCGGCAGCGACCAGCGCACCGCCATCGCGTTGCAACGCGATCGCCGCCAGCAGGCGCCGAATGATTTCCCCAACCAGCTCGCCGAACTGATCGGCTATCTTGAGGATACGCTGCCGGCGGATCACCCGTTCGCCGCCTATGCCCGCACCCTTCCCGGCCTGCCACACGCTCCCGAACCCTGGGTGCTGGGGTCATCGGGCGATAGTGCCGTCTTCGCCGGCGATCTTGGCCTGCCTTATTGCTTCGCTGATTTCATCAATGCCCGCCAAGGCGCCATCGCCGCCGATTATCGCGCCCGATTCGTGCCGCGCCATGCCGGCGACGCGCCGCATGTCGCGGTTGCTGTCTGGACAGTGGTCGCTGATACCGATGCCGAGGCCGAGCGGCTGGCGGCACCGGCGCGGATGATGTTCGCGCACCTGCTGATGGGCCGATCGATCGCCGTCCCTGATGTCGAGACCGCCCTGGCCTGGCTGGCGGATCGGCCCGAGCTCGATCGGATGCGCGCCGGTCGGCGGGTCGTCGCCGGGTCGCCTGAAACCGTCCGTGCCGGGCTTGTGGCTGCGGCAACCGAATATGGGGCGCAGGAGGTGCTACTGGTCAACATCCTCCATGACCATGTCGCCCGGAAACGCAGCTATTCCCTGGCGATGGCAGCAATGGCAGGTCTCGCCGTCGCTGCGTGACGCGGAGCCGGGGTCGTTTGATCTACCGATCGCCGAGGTTCAGCACCAACACGCGGGCCCGCTCAACGACGCCGCCAGCACGAGCCAGCACGACCGTGCCGTGTGTCGAGGGATCTTTACGCTGCCTTGCGATACCGGGCGTCGGCGGCCTTCACCAGATCGACGGTATTGCGAATGTTGCCCCGGCTCGATGCGCCGAAAACCAGCGATTCGATACGCGGCTGGCTGCACACCCAGTCAATTGCTTCGGCGGGCGAAATGGCGCCGCTGGCGTAGATCGACATGGCGATGGCGCGGCACGGATACTCGGTCAACGCCTTGTCATAGCCTTCCAGGCCACCGCACATGCGGAAAGCGATCTTGTTCATGTTGGCGCAGACGATGGGATTTTCGACACCTTGTTCGGCCAGCACCCGCAAGAGCAGCGGCAGGTTCATCGTGATGAAGCCAGGCTCGGCGTTGTAGCGTGAGCGGCAATGGTCGGCGAAGATGCGGAACGCGTCCTTGAACTTCAGCCCCAACAGCAGATCGACGACAACATTCTGCAGAAAGATCACCGGCGTGTTCATGCCTTCGAACATCTTCATTTCGGCATCGACCAGCAGCGTGATCAGCCCTTCGACATCCTTGTTGGCAATCGACATGCCGCCGCGCAGCGCCGCATTGAGCAGGCCTTCCTGCGGCAAGAAGCGCTTCAACGTTCCGATATAGCCATCCTCGGTAACCGCGTTGGCGTATTTATGGGCATAGGGCATGCCGGGGTAGAAGATGAAATCGGCGTATTTCGCCGGATCCTGCTTCATGTGCTGCACAATCTCGCCGATGCGATCATGGGTGGTGCACATGAACGTGCGCACGCCTTCGGCCAGCGCGATATCGAGCACATCAATGATGGCCTGGGTCTTTTGAAACCGCATGGCGCCAGCGCGCGCCTTTTCTTCCGACATGTGGTTGATGCCGAAGAACTGGTTGTCGCCGAACAGCAGGCGATCCATCACGTGACCCGTCATTAGCGACGCCCCATCAATTTGCCAATCAGGCTGGATTTCACCTCTGGCGCGGCCGGCGGGCGATAGCTCGCTTCGACAGCGCCATCATTGGCAATGAACATTTCCAGCGTCC
>JAAFIT010000244.1 GCA_013298745.1 Sphingomonadales bacterium | reverse complement strand
GACGTCGCCGGCGCGAAGGCGCACGCCAAGCTGGTCGGCGACCACCGCAAGAAAACCCGCGCCGCGGTCGAGGCCGAGCAGCTGCTCGAGGCGGCGGCCATCGCCCGCGCCCTGGCCGACCTGGGCACGCCCGATGCGCCAGAAACGGCACCGCCGGTCACGCGCCTGGTGCGCCATTCGCGCCGCGGATCCGCGGCGCCTGCGGCGGCACCGGCGGCCGACAATTTCATGGAACGGTTTGCTCGCGGATTTGAGACCGCGCCCACCAATTCGACCGGCCTCCGGCTGGTTGAATGAAGCGGGCCGCGCCGGGCTGGAATCCCGACGCGGCCCTTAACAGCCTCGAGAGAGGCACGGAAGAAGGACTTAGTATCATGGCTTCGCGACCACAGGAAACCCCCGACAGCGAGATTGACGTCGCTGCCGTTCTGAAGCGGCTCAACGAGCACAAGGCTGCCAGCCAAAAGAGCTGGACCGATCTGGCTCTCAGCATCGGTATGCCGACCGGAACGCTCAGCAGCTTCGCCACCGGCAACTACAAGGGCAACAACCAGCGCCTGGCCCATGAAATCGAGCGCTGGTTTGCGGCCGAAGAGAAGCAGCAGCTGCTGATGGCCGAAAGCGGGGAGGGCGACTCGGCGCGAGCCGAGCGGGGTGGGGGTTCACGAACTTCGAAACTGGTGACCCCCTCACCCCGGGCCGCGCTTCGCGCGTCTCTCGCCCTCTCCCGCGAGGGGCGAGGGAAGTTTAATTCCGTCCCGACACCGGATCGAGCACCGTGTCCTTCGCCACGGCCGCCAGCTTGGGATAATCGGTGGTATAGTGCAGCCCGCGGCTTTCCTTCCTCGCGCGGGCCGAGCGGACGATGAGATCGGCGACGGTGACGAGGTTGCGCAGTTCGATGAGATCGGGCGTGACGCGGAAATTGCCGTAATAATCCTGCACTTCCTTGCGCAGCAGCTTGACCCGGTGCGAGGCGCGTTCGAGCCGCTTGTCGGTGCGGACAATGCCGACATAATCCCACATGAAGCGGCGCAGTTCGTCCCAATTGTGCGCGACGACGATTTCTTCATCGGAATCGGTGACTCGGCTTTCATCCCAGGGGCGGATGGCGGGCGGCGTCGCTGCATTGTCCCACAGCGCGGCGATATCGTCGGCAACGGCCTGCCCGAACACCAGACATTCGAGGATCGAGTTCGACGCCAGCCGGTTGGCGCCGTGCAGGCCGCTTTGCGTCACTTCGCCGGCCGCCCACAGTCCTGCCAGATCGGTGCGGCCATCGAGATCGACCATCACGCCGCCGCACGAATAGTGCGCCGCCGGCACCACCGGGATCGGCGTCACCGTGCAATCAATACCGAGTTCGAGCAGCCGGGCGTGGATCATCGGGAAATGGTGGAGGATGAACTCCGCGCCCAGATGGGAAATATCGAGCAGGACATGATCGAGGCCGAGCCGCTTCATTTCGGCGTCGATGGCGCGTGCCACCACGTCGCGCGGTGCCAGTTCGAGCCGGTCATCATAGCGCTGCATGAAGCGGCTACCGCTTTTGATGCCGCTTGCCGCTTCGCTAACGCTGGGCGGCAACTTCAACTGCCCGCCCTCGCCGCGGCACGCCTCGGTGATCAGGAAGTTCTTGACCGTCGGGTGGAACAGGCAGGTCGGGTGGAACTGGTTGAATTCCATGTTGGAGACGCGGCAGCCGGCGCGCCACGCCATCGCGATGCCGTCGCCGGTCGAGCCATCGGGGTTGGTCGAATATTGATAGACGCGGCTGGCGCCGCCGGTTGCCAGCACCACGGCCTTGGCAACAAAGGTTTCCACCAGGCGGCTGGCGCTGTTGAAGGCATAGACGCCGTGGCAGGCGCGCGCCGCAAAGCGTTCGCCTTCGACATGCGCCGAGGTGACGAGATCGATCGCCACCATATCGGGCACCAGCGCGATATTGGGATGCGCCTTCGCAGCGCTGAGCAGCGCCTGCTGCACCGCCCAGCCGGTGGCATCATCGACATGGACGATGCGGCGGTGGCTATGGCCGCCCTCGCGGGTCAGATGCCAGCGTTCGGACAGCGTCTCGCCGGGGTTGAACGGCACGCCGAGCGCTGCCAGCCGATCGATGGCAGCCGCGGCATTTTCGACGACGAATTCCACCGTGGCGCGGTGGTTGAGCCCGGCGCCGGCCACCATCGTGTCCTCGATATGGCTTTCGAAGGTGTCGCCGGGTTCGAGCACCGCGGCGATGCCGCCCTGCGCCCAGGCGGTCGAGCCGCCATCGAGCTGGCCCTTGGCGAGCACTGCGACCTTGAACTTCGGCGCGAGATTGAGCGCAGCGGTAAGGCCGGCAGCGCCCGAGCCGATGATGACGACGTCATATTGACGCGCTTCGGGGGGCGGGTGCTTAGCCACGGCTGCGAGTCAGATCGAGGAACACATCTTCGAGATCGGCTTCCTGTGTCGAGACATCGACAACGCCCAGCCCGGCAGCGGCGACGGCGGCGAGCACCTGCCCGGCGTTGCGGGTGCGCTTGTCATAGGTCAGCGTCAGCACGCGGTCGTTCTTCAATTCGACCCGGTCGCCAAGGCTGGCGGGGATCTCGGCAAGGTCGCGATCGACCGTCACGATCAGCTTCTTGTCGCCAGCGGTCGACAGCAGCACTGAGGTCAGATCATTGGCGACGATCTCGCCATTGTTGACGATGGCGATGCGGTCGCACAGCGCCTCGGCCTCTTCGAGATAATGCGTCGTCAGCACCACCGTGGTGCCCATCGCGTGGAGCGTGCGGACATAATCCCAGAGTTGCTGGCGCAATTCGATATCGACCCCGGCGGTCGGTTCATCGAGCACCAGCACCGGCGGGTTGTGGACCAGCGCCTTGGCCACCAGCAACCGCCGCTTCATGCCGCCCGACAGGGTGCGCGAATAGACATGCGCCTTGTCGGCGAGATGCACGGCCTCCAGCAATTCCATCGAACGGCGCTTCGCCTTCGGCACGCCGAACAGCCCGGCCTGCAATTCCAGCGTTTCGAACGGTGTGAAAAAGGCGTCGAACACCAGTTCCTGCGGCACGATGCCGATGCTCGCCTTGGCGTTGCGCGGGTGCTCGGTGATGTCGAAGCCCCAGATGTTGGCGGTCCCGGCGGTCTTGTTGACGAGGCCTGCAAGGATATTGATCATCGTCGATTTGCCGGCGCCATTGGGGCCGAGCAGCCCGAACATGCTGCCGCGCGGGATTTCGAGATCGATGCGCTTCAACGCCTGCTTGCCGCCGGCATAGGTTTTTTCAAGGCCGCGGATCGAGATGGCGGATTGGGTCATATTTTGGGGATAGACGTGGGGAGAAGGGCGGGCAAGCGTGACTTCATCCGCCGCGGTTGCTAGAGGGACGGCATGGATACGATCCCGCCGCCCGAAACCATCGTCACCAGCACCGCTCGCCTGTTCTGCGATGGCGATGAGCGCGGTGGTGATGGCCATCCGCGCGTCTGGCTGCAGATTGGTCCCGAAGGTTTTGCCGAATGCGGTTATTGCGACCGGCGCTTTGTGCTGGCCGCCGGTGCGCACAACGACGCCAGGCATTGATGGCAATGCAGCGCAGGGCGCGCGCGCCCGCCATTTTGTCGCTTGCGGCGACGGCGCTGGTGATGCTCACCGCGGCGGCCCCGCCGCCGACGTCACCTTATGTGATCGCCGTTGCCCCTGGCGGCCAGCCGCATGTGCCGATCATCATGAAAAAGACGGTGCCGCTCGATGCGCGGGTGGCGCTTAGCTTTGATCAGGGTCTGGTGCTCAATTCGCCCGCCGCCGAGCGGGCCGGGCTGAAGGCGTTCCCCTTGATCGGCAAGATGACCTTCAAGAACGCCTTTTTCCCCGGCGGCAAGGCGACGTTTCGTTTCAATCTCCTCGATGTCACCCCGCGCGGCCTGCCGAAGACCAAGATGCCGGTGGTCTGGGTCGACAAGCTGGTTGCCGCCGATGCCGATGGCGTCTTGCCGGTCACCCTGATGAAGGCCGATCAGATCGTCATGAACTTCGGCTCCCAGGCACCAAATGCCCGGCAGTACACCATCACCCGCAAGAATCGGGACAGCGCCGTGATGCGCGCGCGCGTCGGGGACGAGGTGATCGATGTCACCTTCGAACTCAATACACCCGATACGGTGATGAACGCCCGCGCGGCGGCGGCGCTGTCCAACGCCGGCCTTGTCAAGCGCAATGGCACGGTTGGCATGTGGCAGGTGTTCCCCGAAATCGCGTTGCCGTTCGAGCGTATGACACCCGCGCCCGGTGCCACCATTGTCGGCTTGCCGATCGGCAAGCCTGCGGTGCGGATCACCGAAGCCCAGGCCAAGGAACTCGATGCCCGCGCCAAGGCCGGCAACAGCACGGCGGATGATGATGATGACGCGATCACCGTCACCGCCAGCCGCAAGAAGGGCCGCGATCCGTGGATTCTCATCGGCCGGGATGTTCTCGACAAATGCTCGCGGATTGTCTTCGATCGGCCGGGCAAGTCCTGGGTGCTGACCTGCGCCTTCTAGCGGCGGCCGCCTACCAGTAATCCGCCATGATCGCGCGGGCCCAATCCGGCTCGCGGATGGTGT
>JAAFIT010000242.1:3525-4624 GCA_013298745.1 Sphingomonadales bacterium | reverse complement strand
AGCGCTGAAGCCGACAACGGCGCGCAATTCATCGCGCGCGGCGGCGGCATCGCGGCGGCTGCGCGCGGCCATGCCGCTGCTCTGGGTGAGCAGATAGGCAAAGACGCCGAGATAGGGCGCAAACACCAGGAAGATGATCCACAGCACCTTGGCAAAGCCGCCGATATCATCACGCCGGAACAGATCACTGATAACGGTGATCAGCAGCCAGAACCACATGACGACGAGGAACACCACCGCCACGCCGAAGAAGAAGGTTGCGATCATCATAGCAGGCGTCTCCGCAGGTGATTTCGGGCTGATCCAACCATCGGGGGTTTGGATGACAATTTGGTGATAGTGAACCTATCAGCCCGCCGACTCGCGCGCAATCGAGCCGCAACGATTGCGCGAGCGCCGCGGGCGGCATAGCCTCGCCGGCAAAGGGGAGAGGCTGATGCAGCGGCGAATTGCGGGAATCCTGGCGGCGTTGTTGATGACGTCAGCGCCCGCGGCGGTGAATGCCGCCGATCTGGTGCTGACCAACGGCGTGATTCACGATGGCTCGGGCGCTGCCGGTGTTCCCGGCTGGGTGGCGATAACCGGCGACCGGATTTCCGCCATCGGCAGCGGCAAGCCACCGGCCGCGGCGCGCAGAATCGATGTGAAGGGCCAGGTGATCGCGCCCGGCTTTGTCAACATGCTGTCCTGGGCGACCGAAAGCCTGATCGCCGATGGCCGGGCACAGAGCGACCTGCGGCAGGGCGTAACGCTGGAAGTGATGGGCGAAGGCAATTCGATGGGGCCGCTCAACCCCGAGATGAAGGCCCGGATGGCGGCGCGGCAGGACGATATCAAGTTCCCGGTGACGTGGTCGACGCTCGGCGAGTATCTGACGATGCTCGAGAACAAGGGCATCGCGCCGAATGTCGCCAGCTTTGTCGGCGCGACGACGGTGCGGGTCAACGAACTCGGCGAGAAGGACATCGACCCGACGCCCGCACAGCTCGACCGCATGAAGGAGCTGGTCCGCACCGCGATGAACGAAGGCGCGGTGGGGGTCGGCTCGTCGCTGATCTATGCGCCCGCCGCCTATGCCGAAACGCCCGAACTTGTGGCG
>JAAFIT010000242.1:0-3515 GCA_013298745.1 Sphingomonadales bacterium | reverse complement strand
ATCAGCCATATGCGGTCCGAAGGCGATCGCATCGAAAAGGCGGTCGATGAGCTGATCGAGATTGCCCGCAAATCCGGCGGTCCGGCCGAAATCTATCACATGAAGATGTCGGGCCAGAAGAACTGGGACAAGCTGGACACGATCCTCGGCAAGATCGAGGCGGCCCGCAAAGATGGCGTCCGCATCACCGCCGACATGTACAATTATACCGCCGGCGCCACAGGCCTCGATGCCGCCATGCCGCTGTGGGTGCAGGACGGCGGGCTGGAAGCCTGGATCGAGCGGTTGAAGGATCCGGCGATCCGCGCCCGGGTGAAGGCCGAGATGATGGACGACAATGTGCCGTGGGAAAATCTCGCCCGCCGCGCCGGCAGCCCCGAAAAGGTGCTGCTGCTTGGCTTCAAGAACCCCAAGCTGAAGCCGCTGACCGGCAAGACATTGGGCGAAGTCGCGCGGATGCGCGGCACCAGCCCTGAGGACACGGCGATCGATCTGGTGATCGAGGATGGCAGCCGTGTCGGCACCGCCTATTTCCTGATGGACGAGGCCAATGTGAAGCGCCAGATCGGCCTGCCGTGGATGAGCTTCGCCTCCGATGCCGGGGCACCATCGGCGGAAGGCGTGTTCCTGCTGTCGAACGACCACCCCCGCGCCTATGGCAATGTCGCGCGGCTGCTTGGGCATTATGTCCGCGACGAAAAGGCGACGACCCTGCCCGAGGCGATCCGGCGGCTGACCTCGCTGCCGGTGAGCAACCTCGGCATCAAGGAGCGCGGACTGCTCAAGCCCGGCTATTTCGCCGATGTCGTGGTGTTCGATCCGGCGACGATCGCCGACCACGCCACCTTCGACAAGCCGGCGCAATATGCCACCGGCGTGTCGCAGGTGTTCGTCAATGGCCGCCAGGTGTTGAAGGATGGCGAGCCGACCGGGGTGGCGGCAGGCCGCTTCGTCAAGGGGCCGGGCGCCGGAAAGTGTCCGGCATGAGCGACATGGACAGTTTGCTCGCACAGGGCCGCGCGCTCGCCGCGCTGCTGGTGGCGCGCAATCATACCGTCGCGGTGGCGGAAAGCGCCAGCGGCGGGCTGATTTCGGCGGCGCTGCTGGCGGTGCCCGGCGCCTCGGCCTTTTATCTCGGTGGTAGCGTCGTCTACACGCCGCGCGCCCGGCACCGGCTGTTGGGCCTGCGCCGCGAGGATGTGCGCGGGCTGAAATCGGCCACCGAACCCTATGTGCTGCTCGGCGCCGAAACCGTGCGCCACCAGTTCAGCGCGACCTGGGGCATCGCCGAAAGCGGCGCGGCGGGGCCGACCGGCAATCCCTATGGCGATGCGGCAGGGCATAGTGTGTGCGCGATTGCCGGGCCGGTGACGGCGGCGCGGACGCTGGAGACGGGTCGCAGCGACCGGTTCGAGAATATGATCGCCTTTGCTGCGGCGGCGATGGCGTTACTGGCCGAAGCTGTGGCGGCGGAGAAATAGCTGGTTGAAACAGAACGGCCGCTTGCGCCCATTTCCGGTCTTTGGGCGACGGATTAGGTTCGCCTGAAAGCGGACATGGAGCTAGGGTACCTTTACCAGCACGTGAAGGGAATTCGACTTGGCTGTGGTGTTCATAACAGGTGGAGGTCGAGGGATCGGACAAGAGCTCGCACTGCAATATGCTGCCGCCGGAGATCGAGTTATAGTTGGTGTGCGCGACAGTCGCGCGGTCGGCAATCGATTGTCAGGTATCGAAGTTCTTGAGCTCGATGTATCCGACTACGCGTCAGTCGCGGCACTTGCTCGGGCATTGAGCGCGGTAGACATTGATTTGTTGATCAACAATGCTGGCGTGATTGGTCCGAGCCAACAGTCTGCCCGCCAAATGGACTTTTCTGGTTTCGCCGAGGCCCTTGCCATCAACACGCTGGGTCCATTGCGCGTAACGCAGGCGCTTCTACCAAATTTGCGACGAGCACCCAATGCGAAGTTGGCCGTTCTGACAAGCAAAATGGGCTCTCTCAGCTATGCAAAATCTGACCGGGTGGCCTATCGAGCGTCCAAGGCGGCAGCGAACAAGGTAACCCAATGTTTGGCCACCGACCTTCAAGAAGAGGGGATCGCTGTGGCTGCTATCCACCCGGGTTGGGTACGAACCGAGATGGGTGGAGCCGATGCTGATATTGATGCAGCAGACAGTGCTGTTGGGATCAGAACGGTGATTGCCAATATCTCCTTGTCAAACACAGGGCGCTTCTGGAACTACGACGGAGCCGAGTTAGCGTGGTAGTGTCAGCTGACAGATGAGAATGGTCGGCTCCCGTAAAGATGTTTTTGCCACGCAATGCTTTCCTACGAATGTCAGCTCACCACAAAACAACGCTGAAAGGGGAGAGTCTCGTTTCCAAAATTTTCGGTCATTTCTGGCGGTTTGGAAGCCTAATCCGGCAGCAGCATCTCGCCATTGGGCCCCATCGCCACGAACGGGTTGTACGCCACCTCCCAGGGATGGCCGTCGGGATCGAGGAAATAGCCTGAATAGCCGCCCCAGAACGCTTCATGCGCCGGTTTTTGCAGCGTCGCGCCATTCGCCACTGCGGTCTCAAGCAGGGCATCGACCGCCGCCTTGCTCGGCAGGTTGTGGGCGATGGTGAAGCCGCCGAAGCCCGGCCCGCGATCGGTCATCCCGCAATCATCGGCGAGCTTGTCGAACGGATAGATGGCGAATGCCACCGGGCCGCACTGGAACATCGCAATGGCGGTGAAGGCCTTGGCGCGGCGCGGCCAGCCCATCGCCTCCCAGAACGCCACGGCGCGGTCCATATCGTTGGTTCCCAGCGTGACGATGCTGATGCGTTGGTCCATAAGTCTCTCCCAATATTGTGGGAGATTGGCATGAGCGCGGGTGAAATGAAACGCATCGTTCTGGTGCGGCATATCGATGGGGCGCCGAGCCCCGATGATTTTCGCGTCGAAACGCTGCCGATTCCGGCGCTCGCCGAGGGGCAATTCCTCGCCAAGAACCACTTTGTCTCGTGCGATCCAGGCACGCGATCGCGGCTTTCCCCCGGCGCCAGCTATGCGCCGCCGCTCGCCCCCGGCGCGCCGGTCGATGGTTTCTGCGTCGGCGAGGTGATCGAAAGCCGCAACGAGCGCTTTGCCGTCGGCGATCATGTCAATCTGAGCGGCTGGGCGACGCATGTCGTGTCGAACGGCCGCGGTTATTGCGTGAAATTGCCCGATCTGGGGGTCCCCGAATCGCTGTGGATCGGGCTTTTGGGCGTTCCCGGCATGACGGCATGGTTCGGATTGAAGCGCGTTGCAGCACTAAAGGCCGGTGATCGCGTGCTGGTGACCAGCGCCGCCGGGCCTGTCGGCGCCACCGCCGGGCAATTGGCCAAGCTTTGGGGCGCATCCGAGGTCGTCGGCATCGCCGGCGGCGCCGAAAAATGCGCCTGGTTGACCGATGTTGCCGGCTTTGACCGCGCCATCGACTATAAATCAGCAGGGTTCGAAGCCGAATTTGCCGAGGTT
>JAAFIT010000241.1 GCA_013298745.1 Sphingomonadales bacterium | reverse complement strand
TGAAGGCGGCAGGCTTCAAGGACAGCGACATCACCCTGTTCGCGACGCCGGAAAACCCCAGGGAAGGCGGCCTCGTCGCAGTTCTTCACGGCAGCGATGCCAAGGCCAAGCCGATCCTGCTCCTCGCCCATCTCGATGTCGTCGAAGCCAAGCGCGAGGACTGGACGCGTGATCCGTTCAAGCTCGTCGAGGAAAACGGCTTTTACTATGCCCGCGGCACCGCCGACGACAAGGTGCAGGCGGCGATCTGGACCGACACGCTGATCCGCTACAAACAGGCCGGCAAGCTGCCGAAGCGCACGCTGAAACTGGCGCTGACCTGCGGCGAGGAAACCACCAACGCCTTCAACGGCGCCGACTGGCTGGCGAAGAACAAGCCCAACCTGATCGCGGCGGAATACGCCCTCAACGAAGGCGGCGGCGGCCGTCTGTCCCCCGATGGCAAGCCGATGGGCATGTCGGTCCAGGTCGGCGAAAAGACCGTCCAGAATTTCAAGCTGGAGGCCACCAACCCCGGCGGGCACAGCAGCGTGCCGCGCCCCGACAATGCCGTGACCGACCTCGCCAACGCCATCGTCCGGGTCAACACCCATGAATTCCCGGTGCAGTTCAACGACACCACCACCAGTTTCTTCAAGACGATGGCAACGATGATGCCGGCCTATGCCGGCACGGCGCTCACCAAGCTGATGGCCGATCCGCAGGATAGTGCCGCCAACGCCGTCGTGTCGAAAGACCCGATGTTCCATTCGATGCTGCGCACCACTTGCGTGACGACTCTGGTCAACGCCGGCCATGCCAACAATGCCCTGGCGCAGCGGGCCACGGCCAATGTCAATTGCCGGATGTTCCCCGGCACCGATCCGGAGGTGCTGCGCGGGCAACTGGCAGCGATCATCAACAACCCCAAGGTGGCGGTGACGCTGGAAGCGCCGGTGCGGCCGATCGCGCAGTCACCGCCGATGAACCCTGCCGTCATCGGCCCGATGCAGGCCCTCGTCGCCAAGCATTTCCCCGGCGTGCCGTTCGTCGCCACCATGTCCACCGGCGCCACCGACAGCATCTTCCTGTCACCGATCGGCATCCCGACTTATGGCGTTCCCGGCTTTTACGGCGAAAGCGACGGCAATGGCGCGCACGGCCTCAACGAACGGGTGCGCATCTCGTCGGTCTATCAGGGCCGCGATTATCTCGACGAACTCGTTCACACACTCGCTGATTAAGCGATTGGGGGTGGCGCTCGCGCCCGCGCCACCCTAATTGCGCAGCATGGATTTCGCCAACCTCTTCGCCCCTGGCGCGCTGGCCGTGCTGTTGCAGGTCATCATGATTGATGCCGTGCTGGCAGGGGACAACGCCATCGTCGTCGGCTCGCTTGCCGCCGGGCTTCCCCCGGCCGAGCGCAAGAAGGTCATCGGCATCGGCATCGGTGCCGCGCTCGTTCTGCGCATCGCCTTTGCGCTGGTTGTCACCCAGTTGATGCAGATTGTCGGACTGGTGCTCGCCGGCGGCCTGCTGCTGATGTGGGTCGCATGGCGCATGTACCGCGATCTGCAGGGGTCGCACACGCGCATCGATGTGCCGGAAAGCGATCTTGATCCGGCCGATTTCAACAGCGTCACCGGCGCGCCGCCCGCCAAAAGCTTTGCCGCCGCCGCCTGGTCGGTCGCCATCGCCGATGTGTCGATGAGCCTCGACAATGTCCTCGCCGTCGCCGGCGCAGCGCGCGAACACCCCGAAGTGATGATCGTCGGCCTGCTCGTTTCGGTGGCGCTGATGGGTATCGCGGCCAATTTCATCGCCAAATATATCGAACGCTACCGCTGGATCGCCTGGGTCGGTCTGCTCGTCATCGTCTATGTCGCCGGCAAGATGATTTGGGAAGGCTGGCACGATGTGGCGCCGGCGGTGCGGCCGCTGATCGGCGGCTAGTTGGCCTCCGGCGGCTGGTGCCTTTGGCCCCAGACCCCATTCATTCGCAGCCCTTTGCGCCTGTTCCGGGTACCCGCGGAATCAGGTGAAAGCGGGTCTGGCGGCCGTCGATATACTGCACCGTCTTGCCGTCGAAATAGGCGTCCTCCTCGAGCCGGAAGCCGACCTCCTGCCCGCCCCATTCGGGCACCTTGTGCCGCGCGGCCAGTTCGATCGACCATGCCGTCGGTGCGTCCATCGGCGCTTCACCCTCGGGTCGCGCCGCCTGATTGTCCCACATGCCGATCGGTGTGCCGGCGGCGTGCCCATGATAGCCGATCGGGTGCGAATAGATGATCGGGGTCAGTCCTTGCGCGATCGCCTTGGCCCGCGCTGCCGCCAGCACCTCGTTACCGCTGGCGCCTTCCCTGAACGATGAAGTCAGCGCATCCTGCACGGCGTTCGCCGCTGCAAGGCCCGCCTTCAACCCCGCCGGCGCATCGGTTTCGCCGGGCTTCAGAACATAGCCCATATGCTGGGTATCGGTGTTGAGCCCCAGATATTTGATGCCGAAATCGACCCACAGCAGGTCGCCCGGCTGAATCACCGCGTCGCCATCCAGCGTCCCCGCAACGCCTTGCCGGGTGATGTTGACCGACGGCTGGAACCAGGTGTCGAGCTTCAATTCGGCAATCTTTTCACGATACCACCACACCACATCATCGGTCGTCGTCTTGCCCGGCGTGATGACCTTGGGTGAAAAGCCTTCGGCGATGATGCCGTGCGCGGCACGGACGATCTGCGGATAGACCGCCATTTCGGCCGGCGTGCGGGTTTCGAGCCAGCCGATCGCAAGCCGGTCCGCAGGAACCACACGCGCGCGCAGTTCCGGCGTCAGCGCGCCGAGCACCCCGGCGTGCTGGCTCGCCGTCAGGCCATCGGCGAACTGCGACATCGACGAGATGTTGAGCGCGATCTTCTTGGGATTACGCGCGGCGATGATCTCGCCGAGCGCCGCCCATTGATCGGGCTGCTTGTCGGGGTTCCATGCCGAGGGGAACAGCCCACCCAGTCCATAACGACTAATGGTCAACCGCTCGACCGGCTTTCCCTCGCCAGGGTCATAAAACACAAGAATTGTGCGTCGCCGCGCGCTGAAGCTTTCGGCGTCGAGCATCGTCGCCACCACCGGGTCTTCAAGATATTCGCGCGCCACCAGCACCCACATGTCGATGCCTTCCTTGCGCATCAGGCCGGGGATGACGGTATCGAGCCGCTCCTTGAGCCATTTGTCCTGCAGCGCGGCGCGATCCTTCAGCGACAGGATCGTCGGCACCTTCGGATCGGGCGCCTCGGTCTGGCACATGACGGGTTGGGCCGTCGCAAGCAGTGCAGCAATCGTCAGTAACATGCAGGTGGCCCCCGTTGGTTCGGGGGCCACCATAAGGCGAAACGGGACGGGCGAAAGAGCCTTTGGCGGACAGCAGGCACCGCCGTGTTGCTGGCACGATCAATCAGCGCCGATCGGCATATTGCAGGCCTTGATCCAGCTCTGCCCGCGCTGCGGCGAACTTCTTGGCGGCTTCATGGCGGCCGCCTTCGGCGCAAATCTTTTCGCCGATCTTGACCATCCGCAATGCCTTGGCGGCGCTGTCCGGCGAAACATTTGTCGCCTGCGCCTGCGTCTGGATCGCCTGGGCTTCGATCGCGCAATCGGCGGGTGCCGCATCGGCAGGGCTGACGGCGATGAACGGCAGCGTCGCCACCATCGCCAGGGCAATGAACGAGAAACGGTCGAAGTTGAAGCTTGTGTTGAACATGGCTTGGGTCCTTTGCAAACTCGGCGGGGAGGGATGCGCTTGCCGATGAGCAACTTTTAAGTCACACTCAGACATTCGATAATCCTGATAATCATGGTCGCCTCATGAAGCAGAGCTACACAATCCCGCGCAACCTGCTCGACGGCGTCGAGGCGTTTCTGCGCGTCGCCGAACACCAGTCCTTCCGCGCCGCAGCCGTCGATCTCGGCGTTTCGGCCTCGGCGATCAGCCAGACCGTGCGTCAGCTCGAAGACCGCATGGGCGTGCCGCTGTTCATCCGCACCACCCGCTCGGTCGGCCTGACCGAGGCCGGTATCCAGTTCCACAGCCTTGCGGCGCCGGCCTGGGCCAGCCTCGTCGCCGGCTGGGAAAGCGCCCGCAGTTTCGGCGAGCGCCCCGCCGGCCTGTTGCGTCTCAACATGCCCCATGCCGTGGTGCCGTTGCTGATGGAGCCGATCCTTGCCGACTTCTGCGCGAAGTATCCCGATATCGATGTCGAAATCGCCGCCGAGGACGCGCTCATCGATCTCGCTGCCAGCGGCTATGATGCCGGTATTCGCATCGGCGAACTGCTCGAAGCCGACATGATCTGCCTGCGCCTGTCGGCACCGTTCCGCCATATCATCGTCGCAACGCCCGACTATCTCGACCACCGCGGCCGCCCCCAGGCGCCCGCCGACCTCAAGTCACATGATTGCATCCGTCAGCGGCTGACCGGCAGCGGCGCGATCATGCCGTGGCGCCTCATCGACGGCACGCGCGGTATCGAGGTTGCGGTCAAAGGCCGCGTGATCGTCAACGAATATGCCGCCTCGATCGCACTCGCCGAACGCGGTCTCGGCCTTACCCAGGTCAGCGAACCGCTTGTCGCTGCCCAACTTGCCGCCGGCAGCCTCGAAC
>JAAFIT010000240.1 GCA_013298745.1 Sphingomonadales bacterium | reverse complement strand
GAGCCGAACTCGACGACGGCACGCCCCGGCCCGATGGCGGTGGCGATCTCGCCGGCACAGGCGGACAGGATGCCGATCTCGGTGCGCGTCGGATAATATTCAGGAAGGTCGGTGATCGCTTCGAACAACTGCGACCCGGCGTGATCGTAAAAGAAGCGCGCCGGGATGATCTTTTGCGGCTGCGCCAGCCCTTGCCGCACGGCGGCGGCGAAATCGCTGGTTTCATCATGGACAGGCAGCGGCTGGGCCATATCAGGCGTCCTTCGCCAGTCGCAGCCCGGTGAACTGCCAGCGCTGGTGCGGATAGAAGAAGTTGCGCACGCTCGCCCTCGAGCTGCCGCGCGGCGTCGCGCAACTGGCGCCCTTCAGCACCATCTGGCCGTTCATGAACTTGCCATTATATTCGCCGACCGCGCCAGCGGCGGGGCGGAAGCCCGGATAGGGCAGGAACGCCGACGCCGTCCATTGCCAGCAATCGCCAAAGGGACTCGTCCCGCCACGCGGTGCCAACGGCCCGGCATGATCGAGCTGATTGCCGGTGAACGGGTCGGTACCGGCTGCGGCGACTTCCCATTCGGCTTCGGTCGGCAGGCGCGCGCCGGCCCAACTGGCAAAGGCGTCGGCTTCGTAAAAGCTGATGTGGGTCACTGGGGCTGCCGGATCGATCGGGCGGCGACCGGCGAGCGTGAAACTCGTCCAGCCGTCCTGGCCATGCCGCCAACGCAGCGGCGCGGCAATGCCTTCACGCTGCACCCAGCCCCAACCGTCCGACAGCCACAGCGACGGCGTCTTGTAGCCGCCATCCGCAATGAAATCGGCCCAGTCGCCATTGTTCACCAGGCCATTGGCGAGCGCAAAGGGGCGGAGGAGCACATCATGGGCCGGGGTTTCGCAATCAAAAGCGAATTGGTTACCGGTATGGCCGATGCGGGCAATGCCGCCGGCGTGCGCGGTCCAGCCGGGCGTGACAATCGCGGCGATACTGGTCGCCGGAAACAGCGCCGGCTCGATCGGATTGGCGGCAAACAGATCGAGGATATCGGTGAGCAACAGCTCCTGATGCTGTTGTTCGTGGTTGATGCCGAGCTCGACCAGCGCCAGCGCTTCGGGCGTCAACGCCTCCCAGTGACGTTCCAGCGCGGCATCGACATGGGCGCGATAGGCGAGGACGTCGTCAAGGCTGGGCCGGGTGATCAGGCCGCGGTGGTGGCGGGCGATGCGCGGGCCGACCGATTCATAATAGCTGTTGAACAAATGCCCGAAGCGATCATCGAAGCGGCGATAACCGGGCAGGCCATCGAGGATGAAGGTTTCGAAGAACCAACTGGTGTGCGCCAGATGCCACTTTGCCGGCGAGGCATCGGGCATCGACTGCGCGCTGGCATCGGCATCGGACAGCGACGCGACGAGCGCCACCGACAAATCGCGCGTGGCACGCCATTGCGCCGCCAGCACTTCCACCGTCGGCAGTGTCGCAACCATTGTCATCGTCAGCCCACCCTCAACGGTTGGCGCCAGGCACCCACAGCACATCGCCGGTGGCGGAATTTTCCACACGGGACAGGACAAACAGATAATCGGACAATCGGTTCAGATACTGCATCGCCGGGTGACACAATGCCTCACCGGCGGCCATCGCCGCTACGCCATCGCGTTCGGCACGGCGGGTGATGGTGCGCGCCAGATGCAGCGCCGTCGCCGCCGGCGTTCCGGCCGGCAGAATGAAACTGGTCAGCGGCGCGAGGCTGTCATTCGCCGAATCGATCTGCGCTTCCAGCCATTCGACCTGCGCCGGCACGATACGCAGCGCGCCTTCGATGCCATCGGGCGTCGCCAGATCGGCACCGAGATCGAACAGATCATTCTGCACACGCCCCAACGCCCGCGCCGTCGGCGGCGAGGCGTGCAGCCGCGCCAGCCCGATCGCCGCATTGGCCTCATCGACGCTGCCGACAACATGGAGCCGCGGATCAGCCTTGGACCGCCGGCTGCCATCCACCAGCCCGGTCGTGCCATCGTCGCCGGTGCGCGTATAAATGCGGTTGAGCTTGACCATGTGTATCGCCTTGCTTGGGACGGTGCCGGCCCGCGACAGTCGCTATCAACCCGGCCGGTTGATCAAAAACAGGATGACGATGAAGATGATCGCCAGCGCCTGAAAGGCGACGCGATAGCTCATCATCTTGTTGGACTGGGCGCCGGTAATGTCCTTGCCGCGCGCCATTGTGATGATGCCGCGCGCCAGCACGCCGAGCGTCGCCAGCGCCGCAATTACCATGAAGATGATCAGCACTGCATTCATGCGACCCTCTTAGCCGTCCTGCGCCAGCGCGGCCATCCGCAAATGCCGCATGGCCCTGTCATGATGCCGCAGCCGCATCGAGCCCGGCGATGACCGCCGCCGCCGTAACCCCTGTGCCGCGCAGACTGCGCAGCGTTTCGCCGCCATCGCGCTTCGCCAGCCGTTTGCCATCAGGCCCCAGCACCAGCGGGTGGTGATGGTAGCGCGGCGTCGACAGATGCAGCAGCGCCTGCAACAGCCGCTGGCCGTGCGTCGCATCGAACAGATCAACGCCGCGCACCACATCGGTGACGCCCTGCGCTGCATCATCAACCACCACCGCCAAGGCATAGGCCGTACCGAGATCGCGCCGCGCCACGACGAAATCGCCCTGCAATGCCGGGGTTGCCACCACCCGGCCGGCCGCCGCGTCATGCCAATCGAGCGGCCCGGTCAAGGCCAATGCCTTGGCGACATCGATCCGCCACGCCAGCCCTTCGGCGCCGCCACCGCCGCCCAACCCGCGGCCCCGGCACGTCCCCGGATAGACCGGCCCCGCCGCGCCGTGCGGCGCCGCCACCGCCGCAGCGATATCGGCGCGGGTGCAGCGGCAGGCATAGACAACGCCGAGCGCCTTGAGCCTGTCCAGCGCCGCGGCATAGGCGGCGCCGCGCTCGCTTTGCCGCCACACCGGGGTTTCCCAATCGATCCCGAGCCAGGCGAGATCGTCGAAGATCGCCGCTTCAAATTCGGGGCGGCAGCGCGCGGTGTCGATATCCTCGATCCGCACCAGAAAGCGCCCGCCATTGGCCTTCGCCAGCCGCCAGCCGGTCAGCGCCGACAGCGCATGGCCGCGGTGGAGCAAGCCGGTGGGCGAAGGGGCGAAGCGCGTGACGACCATGGCGGCATCTTTCCCCCACAAATTTGCCAAGAACAGTGCCAAAATGCGCCACAAAATGCGGTATTGTCATTTGCCTGACACACGAACTGTTGTATGTGAGCCCTCAACCACGGAATTGGCTGCCAGCAAGCGGCCTTGAGGATGGGATTTCGATCCCGTTCCTGTGTGACAGGGCCTGTGGTTGCGGACGGCCAGCTCCGATTGATGAGGGAGCTGCGCTGCGCATGTATCATCCCGAGGTTCTCGATCGACACGGTCGCAGCGATATTGATCCGCATGGCCAGTTGCCGCGTGACATTTCCTCCGCCCCCGATGGCTGCCCCGCGCTTGTCCTCAACGCCGATTACACCCCGCTGTCCTATTATCCGCTGTCGCTGTGGCCGTGGCAGACCGCCATCAAGGCGGCGTTCCTCGAACGCGTCGACATCATCGCCGAATATGATCGCGTCATCCGGTCGCCGCGTTTCGAAATGCGCATCCCGTCGGTCATCGCGCTGCGCCAGTATGTCCGCCCCGCCAGCCACCCGGCCTTCACCCGCTTCAACCTGTTCCTGCGCGATCGCTTCCAGTGCCAATATTGCGGCCATGGCAGCGATCTGACCTTCGATCATGTCGTGCCGCGCGCCTATGGCGGCCGGACGACCTGGGAAAATGTCACGACCGCCTGCGCGCCGTGCAACCTCAAGAAAGGCGGCCGGACGCCGGCCGAAGCGCATATGGCGATGCGGCAGCGCGCCTTTCAGCCGACCACCCACCAGTTGCAGGAAAATGGCCGCGCCTTCCCGCCGCATTATCTCCACACGACGTGGCGGGATTACCTCTATTGGGACACGGAATTGCTCGCCTGAGGTTGCCAAGCCCCGAAACATAACACTCCGTCACCCCCGCCAAGGCGTGGGCCCATCGCCGGAACGTGGTCGCATGAACCCGAAGCGCGGGCGATGGGCCCCCGCCTTCGCAGGGGTGACGTATAAATTTTGTTGTATGGAGGCCTATTGCCCGGCCGATCACGCCGTACGCAACACCACCACCAGCCCCTCGATAAGCTCCGGCACCCGATCCAGTCGCACCGCATCGCGGCGGGCGCGGTCAACCACCACCGCCGGCACATCGCCTTCCACCACCAGCACGTCGCAACGACCGAGCGCTGCCAACTGGTTGAGGGTCAGATCGCCCGGATCGGTGCTCGCAACAGCAATCACCCGCACTTCGTTGACCGCTGCCGAGCCCCCGGCGATCGCCGCTGCCACCGCCGCGTCCGGGTCCGCCAGCGGCGCCAGCGGATCGAGCGCCGCGCCTTCCGCCAGCGCCCGTTCCCACAGCCGCCGCCGGTCGGCGACGCCGGGGTGCGCCGCGCTCGCCGCGCCGCGCGCCTCCCCAATCGCCCGCGCCAATGGGCCGAGCGAAGCCGGCAGCAACACCTCCAGCCGGCCCCGCAGGGCGCGCGACAGGCTTGCGGTGG
>JAAFIT010000239.1 GCA_013298745.1 Sphingomonadales bacterium | reverse complement strand
GCGCTTCAAGACCGACATGTTCGGCAGCCGGCCCGAATACAAGCTGGAAGGCACGCCGCTGGCGGTCGATGGCATCATCTACGCCACGGCAGGCACCCGTCGCGCGGTGGTGGCGCTTAATGCCGTAACCGGCGAACTGCTTTGGTCGTTCAGCCTTCACGAAGGCAAGCGCAGCGCCGAAAGCCCGCGCGCCCTGTCAGGCCGCGGCCTCAGCTATTGGAGCGACGGCACCAAGCGCCGCATCCTTTACACCACCATCGGTTATCGGCTGATCAGTCTCGATGCCGATACCGGCCAGCCCGACCCCGATTTCGGCGAAAACGGCATCGTCGATCTGAAGAAGGATTGGGATCAGGAGATCAAGGATCTCGAAACCGCCGAAGCCGGCGTCCATTCGGCGCCCGCCGTTTCGGGCAACACCATCATCATCGGTGCGGCCTTCCGCGAAGGCTTCACGCCCGTCAACAAGAACAATACCAAGGGCTATGTGCGCGCCTTTGACGTGCGCACCGGCAAGCGGCTGTGGACCTTCCACACCATCCCCAAGCCCGGCGAGTTCGGCTATGACACCTGGTACAACAATAGCGCCGACACCACCGGCAATGCCGGCGTCTGGACCCAAGTGTCGATCGATCCCGAGCTCAACCTCGCCTATCTGAACGTTGAATCGCCAACGAGTGACTTTTTCGGCGGGCATCGCCCCGGCCCCGGCCTGTTCGGCAACAGCATCGTCGCGGTCGATCTCGATACCGGCGAGCGCAAATGGCATTATCAGCTGATCCACCACGAAATCTGGGATCTCGACAACAGCTCGGCGCCGCTGCTGATGGACGTGACCATTGGCGGCAAACCGCGCAAGGTCGTCGGCGTGCCATCGAAGCAGGGCTTTTTCTATGTCTTCGATCGCGCCACCGGCAAGCCGGCCTTCCCGATCGTTGAAGCGCGAGTGCCCAAAGGCAATGTGCCGGGCGAATGGTATTCGCCGACGCAGCCGATGACGACCAAGGGGCTGACCTATGGCCGCAACGGCTATACCGAAGACGATCTCATCGACTTCACCCCGGAACTGCGCGCCAAGGCGCTCGAACAGGTCAAGCGCTACCAGCTCGGCCCGGTCTATACGCCGCCGATCATCTCCACGAAGGACAAGCTCGGCGTCATCAACAACTGGGCACAGGGCGGCACCAACTGGCCGGGCGGATCATTCGATCCGGAAACCGGGATCGCCTATGTCTATTCATGTGGCACGTGCATTTCCTCGACCGGGCTGCAACCCGGCCCCGATGGCATGACCAACATCGATTATGTCGTCGGTGTCGATGGCCAGCCGGTCTCGATGATCAAGGGCCCGGGCGAAGGCGCAGGCGCCGACAGCCCGGCACCGCCACCGCCATCGGGCGGCGGCAGCAATGTGCCGCGCCTCGCCGTCGATGGCCTGCCGCTGATGAAGCCGCCCTACGGCTCGATCAACGCCATCGATGTCAACAAGGGCCAGGTGAAATGGCAGATCGCCCATGGCGAAACGCCCGATTTCGTCCGCAACCATCCCAAGCTGAAGGGCATGGACATCCCGCGCACCGGGCAATCGACCTACCAGATCGGCACGCTCGTCACGAAGACGCTGGTGGTCGCCGGCGAAAACCAGGTGACGACCACCAAGGACCGGCCACGCGGCGCCATGCTGCGCGCCTATGACAAGAAGACTGGGGCCGAGTTGGGCGCCGTCTTCATGCCCGGCCCGCAAAGCGGCTCGCCGATGACCTATTCGGTCAATGGCAAGCAGTATATCGTGGTTGCGACCTCTGGCGGCACTGCCAGCGGCGAATATGTCGCCTATGCCCTGCCGAACAAGAACTGACGGGAGAGTTGTCGTGAAATTGCGTTTCGCCGTGTTGGCTGTCGCCGCCCTCGCCGCTGCCATTGGCGCCGGCACCGGGCAGGCGCAATCGACCGGCCGTTCGGTATGGGAGGGGATCTATTCCCCCGAACAGGCCGCCCGCGGCGAAGCGCAATATGTCGAACGCTGCGCCGCCTGTCATGGCGCGACACTGAACGGCACCGGCGAAGCCCCCGGCCTGTCGGGCGGCGAGTTCGTGTCGCACTATGATCAACTGACCGTCGCCGATCTGTTCGATCGGGTGCGCACGACGATGCCGCAGAATGATCCCGGCACGCTCAGCCGCGATCAATATGTCGAGGTTGTCGCCTTCCTGCTCAAATCCAACGGCTTTCCGGCTGGTGCCGCACCGCTCGATCGCCGCAGCGAAGTGCTCGCCACCATCGGCATCCAGGCGCAAAAACCGGACGGCGCGGCACAATCGGGTAATTGAGGCGGGCGAACCCGCCCTGTCCTTGGGGGAAATATCATGCGGCTCGCATTCGCACTTCTGGCCTTTTCGGCACTCATCGCGGCGCCGCTCGCTGCCCAGCAAACCACTTACACGCTCGACATGCTGCCGCCGCCGGGGCCGCTGACGCCCGATCCCAACGTCGGGCCCAACCCCTACACCGCCGATGCCGGCTTCTTCAAAATGCCCGCGGGGCGGAAAATGGGCTCCACCAGCGCCGTCGCCATCGACAGCAAGGGCCATATCTGGGTGGCGGAACGCTGCGGCGCCAACAGTTGCGCCGGATCGATGGTCAACCCGATCATGGAGTTCGACGCACAAGGCAACTTCATCAAGGATTTCGGCGGCGGGCTGACGTTGTTCCCGCACGGCTTCTGGATCGATGCCCAGGACAATGTCTGGCTCACCGACGCCCGTATCGGCACCGGCGCCACCGCCGGCCAGGGCGGCCAGGTGTTCAAGTTCAGCCCCGATGGCAAGGTGCTGCTGACGCTCGGCACCAAGGGCGTCGCCGGTACCAAGGGCAACAGCTTTACCGAGCCGAATGCCGTCATCACGGCGAAGGACGGCACCATCTTCGTCGCCGATGGCCACACACCCTACAAGGGCATCGCCCGCATCGTGAAATTCGCCCCCGATGGCCGTTACTTGGGGGAATTCGGCACGCCGGGCAAGGAGCGCGGCCAGATCGAAGTGCCGCACGCGCTCGCCTTCGACAGCAAGGGCCGGCTGTTCATCGCCGACCGCTGGAACAACCGCATCTCGATCTTCACGCAAGACGGCAAATTCATCGACGCCTGGCCCCAGTTCGGCCGCCCGAGCGGCATCGCCATCGACAAGAAGGACGTGCTCTACTCAACCGATTCCGAAAGCCGCAGGCCGGTCGGCTATGGCTATAATCCGGGCTGGAAGCGTGGCATCCGCATCGGCAGCGCCAAAACCGGCAAGATCATCGCCTTCATCCCCGATCCCGAACCCGAACCCGACAAGGGCGCCACCAGCAGCGCCGAAGGCATCGCCGTGGACAAGGACGGCGTGATCTATGGGGCGCAGGTGAAGGAGCGGCAGGTGGTGCGGTATACAAAGGCGAAATAGCGCCGCCGGCGGCCCCGTACCCCAGTTTTGGGGGTGTGCCGATACCGTTGTTCAAGCAAGTGTTTACTGATTCCAGGACCTTGCAGCCATTTCTGGCAGGGTCGCTGAACGACAGCTTCTAGCAAAAGCTGATGTTCCGGCGTCTGTTCGTCCTAGGTCGCACCTCGCCCTGGGTGCGTGGGCACGGCGCCTTCTCAATCGGCGTCGGCGATGGCTCGCAGGCCTGGAACGTCGAGCAGCCATATCACCCGGTATTCCGATTTGATCAGCTTCCTTTGGTTGAACTCGGAGAGGATCGGAATGATGCGGCTGCGCGACAGGTTGGTCATTTCGGCCAGCATGGACTGGGTGATGGGGGCGGTTACCACGGTTCCGGCAGAGGGATCTTTTCGACGACAGTTGGCCACGCGCAACAAGGCGGCGGCGCACCGACTGCTCGCCGACCGGAGCAGAAGGTCGTTAGCGATCATGCTGACCGTGTCGAACTCCATCAGCAATTCCTGCGCGATGTGGAGCCACCATTGGGGGTGCTCATTGAGCATCGCCTGCAATGGTCGTAGCGGCACATAGCCCAGCAAGACCGGCGTGATGGCTTTGATCGTTGCCCGCCGAGGTTGACCGGTCAGGAGCGGCCCAAGGCCTGTCCAACTGCCGGGCTGGCCCAGATGCGCGACGGGCGAAAGAGCGGAGCCGAGCGCTGACGTCATCCCGAGCGCACCGTTGCAGATGCCGTAGATACCACCAGGCGGATCGCCGGCGAGGTAGATCGTTTCGCCCGCCTTGAACGGTTGCCATTGGCAAATGTCGAGCAGTGCCGACCGGAAATCTGCCGGCATCGAAGCGAGCCAGCCATTCTCCGTCAGCACGCGGCGCGCCTGGTCTGGGTTCATGCGGCAGTTTCGCCAGAAAACGACGAGAATGTCTAGTATTGGACAGCTTGCGACGCTTGCCCGGGTGCAACCATTCGCTGCAACCGTCGAGGTTATGCCAATGCGCCGATCGTTCTGTTATCGTTCCGCATCGCTGATTGCTTTCGCGCTGTTGATCGCGCCAGCACAGGCCGAACCCGTTCAGACAAGGCTTGGACCGGTCGAAGTCGATCACGGCCTGCCGACACCTGCCACGCGCCAGAAGCTTTACGACGAGCTGGATTTCCAGCGCGCCGTCCAAGGCGTGATCTGGGCGGAGCCGGCGATCAACAACGC
>JAAFIT010000024.1:10967-13186 GCA_013298745.1 Sphingomonadales bacterium | reverse complement strand
CCGGGCCTGGCCGATCGCCTTGGCTTCGGCGCCGAGCAGGAATGAAGCCGAGTTTTCAAGCCCCAGCGCCGAGGTGCGATTGGCCGAAATATTGACAAAGCTCTGCGCCAGCCCGCTGCCGATCAACAGGCTGTTGTTGAGCAGGGTCGACACGCCGGGATAGGCCTTGTCCCCCCAGGTGGTGTTTTCCATCACCAGCCCGTGCCAGCGATAGAGCAGGCTGAACTCCACCGTCATCCAGTTCGGCCGGTTCCATTTGGCGTGCCACGCCGCCTTGGGATCGGCCTTCAGCGGGAATTCGGTGGTGTTGATGTGGTTGATATACTCTTCGACGACGATCTTGATGAACATCACGATGACGATGTTGCGCGCCGTTTCGAACACGCGCTCGTCATCCCAATCGGGGTGCTGGGCTTCGAGCATGCCGGCGAGGCGATTATGCTCGCGCAGGAACAGCGTGTTCATCATCGCGGTTTGCGGCGCCGCGTTGACCCTGTCACCGCCGACGGCGAACAGCGTCTTCTTGCCTTCGGGCGAGACCGTCTTGAGGCCCAATGGCGGATCGAGGATCGGCACGCCATCCTTCAGGAATTCGGGCACGACATTGCCGTCGGGCCCATACAGAAAAGGCGAAAACTCCTCGCCGCCGATCATCTGGCTTTTCAGCCGCCCGCGCTTTCCGGGTGCCGACGAGAGCAGTCGCAACGCGTCGGTTTGCGCCGGCGTGCGGCCATAAAGCGGGCTGAGGTCGATTTCGTGGTTCGATGTCGTGCGCCGCCGGTCTTCGTGCGCCGGATCATTGTCGAGCTTGGTGCGGATGAAGCCATCGGTGAGATATTGCGCAAACGCCGGGAACAGCCCGGTCGATTTGGGGCACAGGCGCTGGTTGGCACCGGCCGGGCGGGCGAAAAGCGCTGCCGCTTCGGCCAGTGGTGGTCGCCGCGTGCCGCGCGCTTCGGCTTCGGGATAAGGTTTCGCCGGCAGCAGCCGCGCATTGTAGCTGCGATCGGTCAGCCCCGACCATGAGATATAGTCGTGCTTGGTCGACCATGGGTGCGGCCGGTTGCGGGTGACGTTGACCGCCTTGTCGATGACGAGCCGGTTGACGTCATCGTCCAGATCGAGCGCATCGAGCGCCTTGATCACGATCGAAAGCAAAGACATCGCTGATTCTCCCCAGGATCAACACGTTATAGCATAGCATCGCCGCATGTGGCTGTCGCGGATCATGGATGACTATCGTCGAAGCTCGGCGGTCAGGCAGGAAGCCTGGCGCGCCGCCGCATCGTCACGCCCACCAGTCCGAAGCCGCCGATCAGCATTGCCCAGTTGGCTGGTTCGGGGACGCTCGAGATAGTGATATCGAGGGGGCCGTCCTGCTCGAAGCCGGCAAGGCCGAACCGGCCCGTGCCCGAAAACGTCCCTGTGAAGAAAATCGGGGCGGCGCGCGGTGGGCCGTCGAACAGCACAGGCCCGAAGAACCGCAATGTGTAGCCAGTCGCCGGGTTGAACAGCAACAGGCCGCCGCCGGCATCGGCCGTATAGACGTGAATGTCGTGCATAGAGACCTTGCCGCCAACGCCGTCGCTGGCGACGTCGGTGAAGGTCGATTCCTCGATGATGATGCTCTGCGACGTCGCATTCGCGATCGAAAGCTTGTAGGGATATTGGACCGAAGTGGCCGTGGCCGGCGCGGCTGTCGCTGCGGCGATGGCAATTGCGGCCGAGTATGCGATGGCTTTCATTCGACGTCCCCCTTGGCGATGCCTCGGTCGCCATATCGGGAGTGGAAAGCAAGCCAACCCGGTTGTCAAACCACCCTGTCATCCTTGCGGCTTGACGTGTCCGACAGGGATGGCAGGGAAGGCGCAAACGCCAATATGGGGACTTTGGGACATGGCCGGACCGCTTTCAGGATTGCGCATCATCGAACTCGCCGGCATCGGCCCTGGGCCGTTCGCGGCGATGATGCTCGCCGATCATGGCGCCGAAGTGATCCGCATCGATCGCCCCGGCGCGCGCATCGATGCGCGCGATCCGCTGCTGCGCTCGCGCCGGCTCATCGGCGTCGATCTCAAATCGCCCGAAGGCAAGGCCAAGGTGCGCGAACTGGTGAAGACCGCCGATGGCCTGATCGAAGGCTTCCGCCCCGGTGTCACCGAACGCCTCGGCCTCGGGCCCGATGTGCTGCTCGCCGACAACCCCAAGCTGGTCTATGG
>JAAFIT010000024.1:0-10957 GCA_013298745.1 Sphingomonadales bacterium | reverse complement strand
GGTTGGGGCCAGTTCGGGCCCTATGCCCAGGCAGCCGGGCATGACATCAACTATATCGCGCTGGCAGGGGCCCTGCACGCCTATGGCCGCGCGGGCGAAAAGCCGACGCCGCCGATCAACATGGTCGGCGATTTCGGCGGCGGCGGCATGATGCTCGCCTTCGGCATGGTCAGCGCGCTGCTCCACGCCAAATCGACCGGCCAGGGCCAGGTGATCGATGCAGCAATGACCGATGGTGCCGCAACGCTGATGAGCATGATCTGGGGCTTCAAGGCCAATGGCATCTGGAGCGATGATCGCGGCACCAATCTGCTCGATACCGGCGCGCACATGTACGACACCTATGAAACGTCGGACGGCAAATGGATCAGCATCGGCAGTCTGGAACCGCAATTCTACGCCGAACTGCGGCGTCTCGCCGGCCTTACCGAGGACAAGGATTTCGACGCGCAGATGGACCGCAGCCAATGGGGGCCACTGAAGGCCAAGCTGACGGCCTTGTTCCGCACTAAGACTCGTGACGAATGGTGCGCGCTGATGGAAATGACCGACGTCTGCTTTGCGCCGGTGCTCAGCCTCGCCGAAGCGCCGTCGCATCCCCACAACGCCGCACGCGGCACCTTCATCGAGGTCGATGGCGTCATGCAGCCGGCGCCGGCGCCGCGCTATTCGCTGACTGTCAACGACACCCCGCGGATGACCAAGGCGTTCGACGCGGACCTGGGGTGAAGCCTTACGCCACCCACCCGGCAGAATCGCGCGGACGCCGCTTTCCCGAAGCCGCTTCGGCGACGCGGACGGCGTTCCAGCGCGACCGTGATCGCATCGTCCATTCAAGCGCGTTCCGGCGCCTGCGCTACAAAACGCAGGTGTTCGTCGCGCCCGATGGCGATCATTTCCGGGTGCGGCTGACGCACAGTCTCGAAGTCGCGCAAATCGCCCGCACGCTGGCCCGCGCGCTGGGGCTCGACGAGGACCTGACTGAAGCGCTGGCGCTGGCGCATGATCTGGGCCACCCGCCCTTCGGCCATTCGGGCGAGGACGCGCTCGAAGCCGCGCTCGCCCCCTATGGCGGCTTCGATCACAACGCCCAGACGCTGCGCATCGTCACAAGGCTGGAGAACCGCTATCCCGGCTGGGACGGCCTCAACCTGTCATGGGAGACGCTGGAAGGCCTCGCCAAGCATAATGGGCCGATCTACTTTCCGACCTGGGCGATGGCCGAGGCGGACGGCGAATGGCCGCTCGATCTCGCGAGCCATGCCGGGCTGGAGGCGCAGGTCGCCGCCATCGCCGACGATATCGCCTATGACAATCACGATCTCGACGATGGCATCCGCGCCGGGCTGTTCAGTCTTGATGAAGTGGCTGCGGACGTGCCGTTCACTGCCAATTGCCTCGCTGCCGTCACCGCACGCTGGCCCGGGTTGAGTGCCCGGCGACGGCTGGTGCCTGAACTGGTGCGCGAACAGATCGGCCGGATGACCGACGATCTGCTTAGCGAAACCCGCGCCCGGCTGGCGGTGGCGGCCCCGCAATCGGCTGCCGATGTGCGCGCCGCCGGCCGCACGCTTGTCGGCATGTCGAAAGCCATGGTGGCCGAAGCCGATGTGCTCAAGAATTTCCTGCGGACGCGAATGTACCGCCATCCGCAGGTCGCCGCGCTGCGTGATCCGTCGCGCGATGTCGTCACCAGGCTGTTTGCCGCGCTCCACGCCGATCCGGCGGCCATGCCCGGTGACTGGGCGGCGGCGACGCCATCGGAGGAACCCGCCCGTGCCCGCCATGTCGCCGATTTCATCGCCGGGATGACCGATCGCTATGCGCTGAAAAGTTATCAGCGGTTGATCGGGCCATCGCCATTGCCCACAGATATCTTCATCTGAACGCCAGAGGACCCAACTCATGCAGATCAACGGCCATGTCGCCGCCGGTTTCGAAAGCGTCCGCGACGCCTTTGCCGCCAATTTCGCCAATGACGGCGATGTCGGCGCCAGCTTCTGCGCGACGCTGAAGGGGGAGATCGTTGTCGATATCTGGGCCGGTGTCGCCGATGCCGAAACCGGCAAGCCCTGGGAGCGTGACACCATCGTCAACGTCTATTCGACGACCAAGACGATGTGCGCCTTGACTGCGCTGCTGCTGGCCGACCGCGGTGAACTCGATTTCGCCAAGCCGGTGGCGCATTACTGGCCCGAGTTTGCCGCCAACGGCAAGGCCGCTGTCACCGTCGCGCAGTTGATGTCGCACAGCGCCGGGCTGTCGGGTTTCAAGGAAAAAATGGCCAAGGACGATCTTTACGATTGGGAGAAGGTCACCAGCCTGCTCGCTGCGCAAGCGCCGTTCTGGGAGCCGGGAACCGCCCCCGGCTATCACGCCATGACGCAGGGCTTCCTTGTTGGAGAAGTCGTCCGCCGTATCGCCGGCGTGACTCTCGGCACTCTGTTCCGCACCGAAATCGCGGAAGCCTTGGGCGCCGATTTCCACATCGGCCTGCCCGCCAGCGAAGACCATCGCGTCGCGACGCTGATCCCGCCGCCGCCGGGGCAGGGGATTGCCGACATGACCGACCGGCCGTTGACCGCCAATATGGCGAGCAACCCCGCGATCAATCCGCTCGAAACCCGCACCAGGGCGTGGCGTGCCGCCGAAATGCCCGCCGCCAATGGCCAGGGCAACGCCCGCTCGGTGGCGATGGTGCAGACGCTTGTTGCCAACGGCGGCGTGTCGGGCGGCAAGCGCATCCTGAGCGAAGCCGGCGTGCGCCGCGCGCTCGAATCGCAGATCCAGGGCGAGGACATGGTGCTCGGCATTCCGGTGCACTACGGCCTTGGTTATGGCCTGCCCGGCGGCCAGATGCCGTTCGCCAATCCCAACAGCTGCTATTGGGGCGGATATGGCGGCTCGATCGTCATCAACGATCTCGATGCGCAGACCACCTTTGCCTATGCGATGAACAAGATGGCCGGGACGACCGTGGGCGACATGCGCGCCTTCAGCCTGGCGATGGCGATGTGGCAGGCGCTGGCGGCGAAATAGTTGCGGCCGCTTTGCGGCAGGCGGCACCGGACCGGTGCCGCCCAAGCACTACGCATTACGCTTTTTCGAAAAGGTCCGCAGCGCTCAGCCCGAGCTGCTCGATGCGCGCCTGCACGCGCGGCCATTCCTCTGTTAGGAACAGCGCGCGTTCGGACTTGAGCAGGACCTTGGCGGCACCATCCGACGCAAACAGCCCGACGCCCTTTTTGGCAGTGACCAAACCACTCGCCTGCAAGTCGTGATAGGCCTTGGCGACGGTCAGCGGGTTGACCCCGGCTTCAGCGGCAAGCGCTCTCACCGACGGCAACAGTGCGCCGTCGCCGCTCGACAGGATGCGCTCGACAATGATGTCGCGGATCTGGCGATAAATCGGGCGTTCATTCGAAAACATGGTGTCTTATTGCAGTGGCACAGTGAGTCGTCAAGTTTTTGCACGCGCCATGTCGCAGCAATTCTAGGAGCCGCCGCTTGCCCCATGCTATAGCGACTCTGTCACCATCGGAGTTTGCCATGCGTCTTGTTGTCGTTCCGCTGCTGTTGCTCGCCGCCAGTCCGGCGCAAGCGCAAAACGCTGCCGATCTGATGGCCTGTGTGCGCATCACGTCCGATACCGATCGCCTCGCCTGTTTCGACAAGGCGATGGCGAGCGCCTCGCCGGAAGCGCGTGCCGCCAGTGAAAAGCGTGCCGCCGAAGCCGCCGTTCTTGCGGCGGCCACCGCCAAGGCTGCAGCCGAAGCCCAAGCTGCCGCAACAAAGGCCCGAGCCGAGGCCGAAGCCGTGGCAAAGCGCGAAGCCTTTGGCGCCGAAACCGTCGCCAACCGTTCGAACCGATTTGCGCCACCGCCGGGCGAAATCCAGGAAATCGAAACCGGGGTGTCGGAGCTTTACACCAATGCGTCGGGGCAGACGCTATTCCTGCTTGAAAATGGCCATTTGTGGAAACAGGTCGATACCGGCCGAGTGCCCAATGTCCGGCCGGGTGACCGGGTCAAGATCACCCGGGCCGGCTTCGGTGGCTATCATCTCAACTTCGTCAAGCAGAAGTCCTGGGTGCTGGTGAAGCGGCTGCGTTAGGGTTTTTTGCACTTGCGTGGGGCGCGGGCTGGCACCGCCCAGCACCAATCGATTCTAGATCAACCACATCGCCTGAAGATCGCGCACCATTCCGATGGGCAGCGCGTCGCCATCGCCAAGATCGAGATCAGGCGGCGCATTGTCAGCCTCCAGATAGCGCCAACCCTGATGTGCACGCTTGGGCACCGCCACCACCGGCACCGGCGCGCCGGCGAGCCCGATCCGGCATTTGGTGCCCCATTCGGTCGTCACCATCGCCAGCGAGACGATGGGCTGCCGCGCCACCAGCCGATGCGCGATGATCCAGAACAAGGAGCCGCCGATCAATTCATCGGCGCGTTTCGGCATGAAGCGCGTCAGCGAGCAGGGGTCATCGCCCCAGCGTTCCCGCTGCAGCCGCGCCAATGTTTCGATATCCGGGCAGCCGACCGCCACCTTGCTCAGATGCAGCGTCATCCCAGCGACGTGACGCCCACCAGTGTCGCCAGCCCCAGAAAGGCGAGGAAGCCCATGGTGTCGGTGGTCATGGTGACGAAAACCGACGAGGCCACCGCCGGGTCGGCACCAAAGCGATCGAGCGCCACCGGCACCAGCACGCCCGCCAGCCCCGCCACCATGACATTGAACAGCACCGCTGCGGCGATGACGAGGCCGAGAACGACATTGCCGAAGATCAGCCCGGTGCCCAGCCCCATCAGCAGCGCGATGGTCGAGCCGTTGAGCATCGCGACGCGGATTTCCCGCCAGATGGTGCGGCGCGTGTTGGTTTCGGTCAGCTGGTTGGTGGCCAGCGCGCGCACCGCCACCGCCATCGTCTGGGTGCCGGCATTGCCGCCGACGCTGGCGACGATCGGGGTGAGCGCTGCGAGCACGACGAACTTCTCGATTGTCGGCTCGAACGCGGCGATGACCGAGGATGACACCATCGCCGTACCGAGATTGGCGACCAGCCAGCGGATGCGGGTCTTGTAGGTTTCGATCACCGGCTCGTTGATGTCGCCATCGCCGGCGCCCGACAGCTTCAGCGCGTCCTCGCCGGCCTCTTCCTGGATGATGTGGACGATATCATCGACGGTGATGACGCCGACCAGCCGGCCGGCTTCATCGACGACGGCAGCGGAGATCAGCGCGTATTTCTGGAACTGCAGCGCCACCTCTTCCTGGTCCATCGTCACCGGAATCAGCGTCTGTTCGCGCTGCATGATATCGGCGACCGCGATGCCGGGCGGGGTGGTGAGCAGCCACGACAGCCGCATCGTGCCGATCGGCCGGCGCTGGCCATCGATGACGAAAATTTCCCAGAAATCGGTGGCCGGATCGATGGTGGCGCGCACCTGATCGATCACATCGCCAACGCTCATCGCGTCGGTGACGGCGACCAACTCCCGCTGCATCAACCGGCCGGCGGATTCGTCCGGGTAATTCAGCGCCGCTTCGATATCGGCGCGGTCCTCGGGCGCCAGCGCGTCGAGCACTTCGCGCTGCTCGTCTTCCTCCAGATCCTCGATGACCGCGACCGCGTCGTCGGTATCGAGCTGGGTCACCACATCGGCGACGGCAGCGGGCGACAGCGCCGCCAGCACATCCTCGCGGACATAATCGTCAAGCTCGGCAATTACCTCGGCGTCGAGCAGATCACCGATGGCGCGGGCGAGCGGCGCGCGATCATCCTCGGCGATGACGCCGAACAGATCGGCAAGGTCGGCCGGGTGCAGTGGCGAGACCAGCGCACGCGCGCCATCATCGTCGCCGGCGGACACGGCAGCCGTCACCTCTGCGACAAAGGCGCGGTTCAACCGCCCTTCGGCCAGGGCTTCGCGCGGCCGGCCTTCGTCATGGCCGTCGGCTTCAGGATGGAGTTCGGAATCCATGCGAGGCTTATAGACGTGTCTCGCCGTGACGCCAGCCGCCGCGCCATGGTCGGGCACGGCATCACGCCGCATTGCAAAGAGGATGGACAGTCAAGGCTCGCCTGCGGCAAGACGGCGACATGACACTTTCCGGCCCCACCTCGCGCAGTTTCGTCTCGCAACGCCTGCGGTTGCATTATGCCGATTGGGGCAATGCCGCGGCACCGACGCTGATCCTCGTTCACGGTGGCCGCGACCATTGCCGCAGCTGGGACTGGGTGGCGGAACAGCTGCGCGATGATTGGCACATCATCGCCCCCGATCTGCGCGGCCATGGCGACAGCCAATGGGCCGAGGACGGCAATTACCCGATCACGTCCTTCGTCTATGATCTGGCGCAGCTGGTGCACCAGCTCGATGTCGGCCCGGTGACGATCGTTGCGCACTCGCTCGGCGGCAATGTCGCGACGCGTTTCACCGGGCTGTATCCCGATCAGGTGAGGAAGCTTGTCTGCATCGAGGGGCTGGGGCCATCGCCCAAGCTGATGGCCGAGCGCGCCGCGACGCCCTATGCCGAGCGCTGGCGGACCTGGATCGCCAACAAGCGCGCCGCCGCCGGCCGTATCCCCAAGCGCTACCCGACCTTTGACGATGTGCTGAGCCGGATGATGGCGGAAAATGCCTATCTGACGCCGGAGCAGGCGCGTCATCTGACCGAACATGGCGTCAACCGCAACGAGGACGGCAGCTGGAGCTGGAAGTTCGACAATCACCTGAATGTCTGGCCGTTCGATGATATGCCGCAGGCCGAAGTCGAAGCGCTTTGGCAGGCGATCACCTGCCCCACGCTGCTGCTTTACGGTGCCGACAGCTGGGCCTCCAACCCGGCCAAGGACGGCCGCGACACGCACTTCCGCAACGGCCGCATCGTCGAGTTCGAGAACGCCGGCCATTGGCTGCACCATGACCAGTTCGATCGATTCATGGGGGAGCTGCGCGGGTTCTTGTAGGCGTTGCGGGGGCGGTCCGCGCGTCAGCGCAACAATTAAGACGGGTTGTCCCTGACATGCGTTTCAAGCTCGTCGAAAAAGCGCTCGAGATTGTGCAGGACATTGACCTTGAACTCGTAATTCACTTCGGGTGAATTCGATTCGATGATCGGCGAGGCATCGACCTTTTCGGCATAGGCGGCGGCGACCGTCTTCACATAGTCGGGGGTCAGCTTGATCTCGCCCATGCGGTCGAGAATGCGCAGTTGGACGATCATCATCTGGCGCACCAGCATTTCCAGCGCGGTGATCCGCGCCACCGCCGCAACGGCGTCCAGTTCGACAGATTCGTCCTCGTTCATGGCAATGAGTGTAGCGCTTTGACGGCGCTTGGAAAGCCGCCAGCGTTGCGCCAGAAGGGGGCATGGCTCGTAGTCTCTCTGCTCGCGTCGAACGCTTCCCGGTGCGCGGCGCCTTCGTCATCGCGCGCGGTGCAAAGACGCATGTCGATGTCGCGGTGGCCGAGGTTGTCGATGGCCCCCACGCTGGCCGCGGCGAAGCCACCGCCATCTATTATCGCGGCGAAACCGCCGAAAGTGTTGTTGCCGCGATCATGGCGCAGGCAGATGCCGTGGCCGCGGGTGCCAGCCGCGCCGATCTGCTCGGCCTGATGCCGGCCGGCGCTGCGCGCAATGCGCTCGATGCGGCGCTATGGGATCTTGAGGCGAAAAAATCCGGCCGCCGTGTCTGGCAGACGCTTGGCCTGCCGCAGCCGCGTCCGCTGCTCACGGCTTACACGATCAGCCTTGGCGATCCCGCGACGATGGCGGCAGCGGCCGCACTGGCGAAGGGCCGCGAACTTTTGAAGATCAAGCTTGGCTGCACCGAGGGGCCGGATGGCGACATCGAACGCATCGCCGCTGTCCGGCGCGCCGCACCCGATGCGCGGCTGACCGTCGATGCCAATGAAGCCTGGGGTGGCACCGATATCGAACGCACAGCTGCCGCGCTGGCGTTGCACGGCGTCGAACTCATCGAACAACCGGTGTCGGCAGGGCAGGACGCATTGCTCGATGGCGTGCGCTCAAGCGTCCCGCTGGCGGCAGACGAAAGCTGCCATGATCGCGCGACCTTGGATGCCATCGTCGGCCGCTACAGCCATATCAACATCAAGCTCGACAAGGCCGGCGGGCTGACCGAGGCGCATGCTCTTGTCCACGCCGCCCGCACCCGTGGGCTGGGGGTGATGACCGGCTGCATGCTCTCCACCTCGCTCGGCATCGCCCCGGCCTTTTATGTGGCGATGCAGGGTGAGTATGCCGATCTCGATGGGCCGCTGCTGATCGAGGATCGCCCCGGCGGGCTGAAATTCGAACATTCGGATGTGTGGCCGCCTGAGGCCGAGCTCTGGGGCTAACGCGCCGCCAGCCGGCGTTCCCAGGCGATGGCGTCCGCAACAATCCGGTCGAGGTCATCGTAACGCGGGCGCCAGTCGAGCCGCTCGGTGATCGCCGAAATGTCGGCAACGAGCCGGGCAACGTCGCCGGGACGCCGCGGCGCCGGGATGCGCTGCAAAGGTGTGTTGGTCTGGCGGTCGACGGCATCGAGCACTTCGAGTACCGAAGCGCCATGGCCATAGCCGACGTTGAGCGTCAGGCTTTCGGTTGGGCTGGCCACCAGCGCGTCGAGCGCCACCAGATGAGCATCGGCAAGGTCGCTGATATGGATATAGTCGCGCACCCCGGTGCCATCGGCGGTATCGAAATCATTGCCGGTGACGTTGATATGGGTGCGCTTGCCGATGACGACTTCGGCGGCAATCTTGATCAGGTGGGTGGCGTCCTTCGACACCTGACCCGAACGCCCTGCCGGATCGGCACCGGCGACGTTGAAATAGCGCAAGCAGGCAACATTGGCAGCACCCGTGGCGGCAAGGTCGGCAAGCGCCCGCTCGGTCATTGCCTTGCTCGCGGCATAGGGGTTGACCGGCGCCATCGGCAGCGATTCCGACAAGGTTTCGAGGTCGAGCGCGCCATAGACGGTCGCGGTCGATGAAAACAGCAGGTGGCGCACGCCCGCGGCGGTCGCGGCGGCAAAGCAGCGGACCGCCTTGCCGACATTGATGTCATAGTAGAACAGCGGCTTTTCGACCGATTCCGGCACCGAAATGACCCCGGCGCAGTGAATGACGGCGGTGATGCCGTGGTCGGCAACGAGTTGCGTCACCAGTTCCGTATCGCCGCAGTCGCCTTCGACAAAGGTGGCGCCTGCGGGCACGATCCAGCGGTTGCCGGTCAGGAGATTATCGAGCACCAATACCTCGTCACCGCGATCGAGCAGCGCCAAGGTGATGTGCGAGCCGATATAGCCGGCGCCGCCGGTGACGAGGATCATGACACGCTATTCGGCATCATAGGCCGAGACCGATTCATACAGCGCCGTCAGCCCGGCGCGCTCGGCCGCGGTCAGTTCCGGCCGCCAGATTTCGAACAACAGGATGACGCGGATGGCATCGCCATTGTTCCACGCCTCATGCTCGATGCTGTCATCAAAGATCAGCATCTTGCCGGCTTCGACATCGCGGCTGTGGTTGCCGACGCGCAACCGGCACCGGTCCGGAACGATCAGCGGCAGATGGCAGATCAGCCGCGTGTTGAGCATTCCGCAATGCGGCTTGATGTGCGTGCCGGGTTCAAGAATGGAAAACAGCGCCATCGGCGAGCGGCCGGCGATGACCGGGATCGGCAAATTCTTGATCGCCGCCATGGTCGCGGGGCAGCGGGCGGCGTTGGCGACGACCGGCTCACCACCCTTGTAAAGATGGAAGGCACTCCAGCGCGGATCATCGAGCAGGCTGTGCGGTTTGGCCGGCCGGTCCTTGGGCGCTTCGACATAGGGTGCCACGCCGGCACGATCGGCGAGCACCGCCTCGGCTTCGGCGCGGATCGCCGGCAATGCCGCCGCCAACGCCGGTGTCCAGGCAAATTCTGCCGGATCGTAAAAGGCGCGTTGCGGCAAGCCGGGGAAATAAAAGGACGTCGGTTCCTGCAAAAAGGGTCGGGCGTTGCCCGAGACAATGGCAAGGCTCTCGGTAAAGCGTTCCCCGACCGCAGTCGCATCCACCCCGGCGGCGGCAAGCGCTTCGGTCATCGCCGTTTCGAACCGTGCGGTAATTGCGGCCCGCGCCTCGGCGGCACGTTGCAGCCGCTGGGACAGGTCGGCGGGCAGGCCCTGGAGCCGGCTGCCGGCCTGCAACGCCCAGTCATACCAGTTGGCGGCGGCGCGATCATTACCGTCGCGGCCGTATAGTTCCCCCTGCATCACCAGCGCATAGGGGTTGCCGGGGTCGGCCTTCAGGACTTCGGTCAGCGCTGCGCGAGCGGCCGGTCGATCATCGATCAGGTCGCAAGCCTGGGCAAGGAACAGCCAGATCTGCAAGGTCGCGCGGCCGCTGGCGGCAATGGCGTCGAACGCCTGGCGGGCAGCAGCGCCGTCACCACGCCGCAGCGCCTCGACACCGCGTTGCGCCAGCGCCTCCAATTGCGCGCGTGCCGGATCATTTGGGGTGCTGACCATGCGAGTGGTGTAGCCGCAGCCGCGCCCCGCGCCAATCCGCGCTTTGCGCTTTGGCGGGGTGGCCCTATCCTGTCGCCATGGCCAGCCGCCCCGAAACCATTCCCAATCGGCGTACCCTCATCGACAGGCGTGCCCTTGTCGATGCGCTTGCCGAAAAGCTTGCCGGTGTTTCGGGGTTTGCCGCGCGCCGCGCCGTACTGGCGGCGACGCTGCAAGGCGCGCTTGCCGATGGCCGCGCCGAATTGCAGCGCCGCCTGCGCGAATCGCCTGCCAAGGGGCTCGAACTCGCCGGCGCCCAGGCGTTCCTGATCGATCAGTTGCTGCGCATCCTGTTCGATACCGTCATCAACGATCTCTATCCCGCCACCAACCGCACTGCCTCCGAACGCCTCGCGCTGGTTGCCGTGGGGGGCTATGGCCGCGGCCAGA
>JAAFIT010000238.1 GCA_013298745.1 Sphingomonadales bacterium | reverse complement strand
CGTCGATTGCGATGGAGTCGCGGTCGATGCCGGCCCCACCGTGTTCACCGCACGCTGGATCTTCGAAGCGATCTTTGCCGAAGCCGGCGCCGACATGGCCGATCATCTGACCCTGGTGGCCAGCGACCGTCTGGCCCGCCACGCCTGGCAGGATGGATCGAGCCTTGATCTCTGGGCCGATCCGGCGCGCAGCCGCGACGCCATCGCCGCCTTTGCCGGGCCGGCCGAAGCGCGCGGCTGGGACGGGTTTCGCGCCGAGGCCGAAGCCATCTGGAACGCCCTTGAAGCCCGCTACATGGAGGCGCCGGTCACCTCGCCGGTTGGCCTTGCCCTGCGCTTCGGCGCCAGCGGCTTCGGCGGCATGCGCGAAATGTTCGCCATCAACCCGTTCCAGACATTGTGGGCAGCGCTCGGCAAGCATTTCCGCGATCCACGCCTGCACCAGCTTTATGGCCGCTATGCTACCTATTGCGGTGCCTCTCCCTTCGAAGCGACGGCGACGCTGATGCTGATCGCGCATCTCGAGGCCAAGGGCGTCTGGCTCGTCGAAGGCGGCATGCACAAGGTTGCCGAGGCGGTCGCGGCACTGGCGGCGTCGCATGGCGCCGAGTTTCGCTACAATTCGCACGTCGCCGAAATCCGTGTCGTCAACGGCCGTGCTGCCGGGGTGGTGCTCGAAAGTGGCGAAGTAATCGCTGCGGGTGACGTTATCGCCAATTGCGACGCCAATGCCATTGCCAGCGGCACCTTGGGCGATGCGGCGCGGGGCGCAGTGCCGGGGCTGAAGCCAGCCGATCGCTCGCTGTCGGGCCTGGTGACGATGATGACCGGCGAGGCGGAAGGGTTTGACCTTGATCGCCACAATGTGTTCTTCTCCAACGACTACGCCCGCGAGTTCGAGGAGATTTTCAAACAGCGCCGGCTGCCATCGGCACCCAGCATCTATATCTGCGCACAGGACCGGCCGTTTCACAGCGGCGCACCAAAGCCGAATGGCCCGGAACGGTTCCAGCTTATCGTCAACGCGCCCGCCACTGGCGACGGTCGCGCACCAACCTCGGGGGAGATCGAAGCATGTCAGACGGCGACCTTCGCAACACTGGCCCGCTGCGGGCTGATGTTGACGGCCAGGACAGCGGTGCCAGTCAGTCCGGCGACGTTCGAGGCGCTTTTCCCTTCGACGGGTGGAGCCCTTTATGGTCGGGCCTCGCACGGGTGGCAGGCCAGCTTCCGCCGGCCGGGCAGCCGTTCCCGGTTGGCGGGATTGTGGCTCGCGGGGGGGTCGGCGCATCCGGGAGCGGGCGTCCCGATGGCGGCCTTGTCCGGCCGCTTGGCGAGCGCTGCGATCCTTTCGGCCCGCGCTTCGACGCGAGTGTCGGTCCCAATGGCTACCGCTGGTGGTACATCGACGCCGAAAGCGACCCCGGACGCGGTGACAGCTTCGGCCTGACCATCATCGCCTTCATCGGATCGGTCTTTTCGCCCTATTACAAGGCCAGCGGCCGCAGCACGCCGGAAAACCACATCTCGCTCAACGTCGCGCTTTATGGTCCGCGCGGCCGCCGCTGGGCGATGACCGAGCGTGGCAAGGGCGCACTGTGGCGCGATCGCACGACGCTCAAGATCGGCCCCAGCCAGATGCACTGGGACGGCAACGGCCTGACCATCGAAGTCGATGAACGCAGTGCGCTGTTCCCGTCGCGCGTCCGCGGCCGCATCCGCGTCACTCCCGAAGTGCTCGGGCAACGCCGCTTCCGGCTCGATCCGCAGGGCCGCCATGTCTGGGAGCCGCTGGCACCGCGCTCACGCGTCGATGTCTCCTTCTCCGATCCCGATATCAACTGGAGCGGCCAGGGTTATTTCGATGCCAATCACGGCAGCGAGCCGCTCGAAGCCGGCTTTGCCGATTGGCAATGGTCGCGTGCTCATCTGAAGGGCGGCGATACCGCGGTGATCTACGAAGGCAAATTGCGCAGCGGCAGCGATTTCGGCATGGCACTACGCATCGGCAATGATGGCAATGCCGAGGTCTGCGAAATGCCCGAGGCGGTGAAGCTGCCGCGCACCGGCTGGCAGATCAACCGCCTGACCCGCGCCGACGCTGCCGATGCCGCCCATGTGCGCGCCACCTGGGAAGACACGCCCTTCTATTCGCGCACCGCGCTTGCCAGCCGGATGTTCGGCGAGGATGTCCACGCCGTCCATGAATCGCTGTCGCTCGATCGCTTCCGGTCACCTGTGGTGCAATGGATGCTGCCATTCCGGATGCCGCGGCGGGTGTGACGGACGGCGGCACCCTCCCCGGGCTGCTGGCGCTTGTGCTGGCGGCGGTGTTTTTCGGCGCCGCGGTCTATATCAACATTGCCGAACATCCGGCCCGACTGGCGATCAGCGATAGCGCTGCATTGGCGCAATGGGGGCCGGCCTACAAACGCGGCTTTGCCATGCAGGCATCGCTTGCCATTGCCGGCGGGCTCGCCGGTGTCGCAGCGTGGTGGATAAGCGGCGGGTTGCTCTGGTTGCTGGGCGCCGGCCTGATGATCGCCAACTGGCCCTATACGCTGCTGGTGATCATGCCGGTGAACCACCGGTTGCAGGCGATTGCCATCGATCAGGCCGCGGCGGAATCGCGAGCCCTGCTGGTGCGCTGGGGCCATCTGCATGGCTGGCGAAGCGCTCTGGGGGGCGCGGCAACGCTGGTGTTCCTCCTCGCAGCGACGGAGTGATCAGCACTGATCGATGAAGAATAATCACCACAGCCCCGAGTGATCCGGCTGAACCCAACGTAAAGCATTTACGGCACACAGATTGCCGATAGTGCAGTAGCTCGGGTGGGAGACTTGGTGATGGCGACACGTCGGGCAAACTGGCTGGCAACGACCCTCATGGCGCTGGCGCTTGCCGGTTGTGGCGACAGCGGCACCACTTTGACTGCCGGCACCACAACGACAACCACAGCTGTCGTCACGCCGACGCCAACCCCGACACCGGTCGCCACGCCAACGCCAGTCACCACCACCGGCGTTGCCACCTTCACCACACTCGATCTCGCCAGCCTCGCCAATTACGCCAATCCCGTGCTGCCGGCCTATTATGACGCCACCGTCACCGCGCTCGACAACACGCCGGGGGACAATGCCATCACCGATCGCATCGCCACGCTCGGCCGCGTGCTCTTCTATGATCAGCGCCTCAGCATCAACGACAGCAAATCCTGCGCATCATGCCACCAGCAAGCCAGCGGCTTCGACGATCCGGACCGGTTTTCGACCGGCTTCGCCGGCGGCACGTTCGGCACCGCCCATGCGATGCGGCTCGGCAATGTCCGCTATTATCGGCCAGGCAGCATGTTCTGGAACAAGCGCGCCGCCAGCGTCGAGGTGCAGGCCATCGCGCCGATCGTAGACGCCATCGAAATGGGCTGGACCCCCGCCGCCGGCGGTACCGCAGCGTTGATCACCAAGATGGCGGCAACAAGCTACTACCCCGAACTGTTTACCTTCGCCTTTGGAAGTTCGGTGATTACCGAAACGCGCATCCAGCAGGCGCTGGCACAATTCGAACGCGCCATGGTGTCCGCCAACAGCCGCTGGGACACCGCCTATGCGACGGTATTCAGCCAGACGGCACCCAACCGCGGCCTCAACACGCCGCTGCCGGGCTTTACCGCCGAAGAAGACCGTGGTCGGCAATTGTTCTTCACCGCACCGAATGCCGGTGGTGCCGGCTGTTCAGCGTGCCATGTCGCACCGACCTTCGCGCTTGCCGCCAATTCGGACAGCAATGGCCTTGATGCCGGCGAAACCATCATCTTCAAATCGCCAAGTCTGAAGAATGTCGCGCTATCGAAAGCCTTTATGCACGATGGCCGCTTTGCCACGCTCGCCGCGGTCGTCGAACACTACAACAGCGGCATCCAGGCCGGCCCGGCGCTCGACAACCGCTTGCGCGGTCCCGGCGGCACGCCGCAACGCCTCAACCTCAGCATCGCCGACAAGGCGGCGCTTGTCGCCTTCATGGGCACCTTGACCGACACGGCGCTGGTCAGCGACCCCAAGTTCAGCAGCCCGTTCCGACAACAATAAGCGCGCTGACGTCAGGCAGCGGGGGGATCAGCGGGCGGATCGGCCGGCGGGTCTTCCTTCGGCGGCTTCTCGCGCAGCGACCACAGCTGATAGACAGTGAAGATCGCGACGATGCCAAAGGTCATCCCCATTTCGATAAGGCCATAATATTCGGGCTTGATCGTCATGGCGCGATGATGCGGGCATTGGGAGTGTAAGGTAAGACTGTTCCTGAAGGCATGTCCGTCATCCCGCCTGCCTGTTCAATGCGCCCCAGAGAATATTGCGCTGGATCTCGTTGGTTCCGGCATAGATCGAACCGGCGCGATCGTTGAAATATTTGGCGGACGCCTTGGCGGCATAGGGCGTGCCGACGCCTTCACCATCCTGCGGCGGCCGAAAGCCCGGCGTCGGGCCGCCCGGCACCGTCATATGCGGCTGCCAGGCCGCGGCATGGGCGCCCGCCGCCGCCAGTTCGATCTCGGTCAACGCCTGGCTGAGCTCGGTGCCGAGCACCTTCAGCATCGACGCCATCGCGCCTGGAGCGCCGCCGGCCGACAGACGCATCATGAACTGCAATTCCAATGCATCC
>JAAFIT010000243.1 GCA_013298745.1 Sphingomonadales bacterium | reverse complement strand
GCACCATCCTCAAGGACCCGGCGATCCTGATCCTCGACGAAGCCACCAGCGCGCTCGATTCAGCCACTGAAGCCGATATCCAGTCGGCGCTCGGCACCGTTTCGCAAAGCCGCACGACGCTGGTCATCGCGCATCGCCTGTCGACGATCACCGATGCCGACGAAATTCTCGTGCTCGCCGCCGGCCGCATCGTCGAGCGCGGCCGCCATGACGCTCTGCTCGCCGCCAATGGCGCCTATGCCGAAATGTGGGCGCTGCAACAGGCGGAAGAGGCGAGCGAGGCACTGGCGGCGGAATGACGGAGAGTCGCGACCTGCCTCCGCTGCCGCTACCGGCGGGGATCGCATCGCGGCAGATCGAGGGCGTCAATGGCTTGTCCGTCCATATCCTCGAAGGCGGCGCCGGCGCCAATCGACCGGTGCTGCTGCTGGTGCATGGTTATCCCGAACTGGCCTTCAGCTGGCGGGCGATGATGCCGCTGCTGATGGCGGCGGGTTGGCATGTCATCGCGCCCGATCTGCGTGGCTTTGGCCGCACTACCGGCTGGAGCCGCGACTATGACGGCGATCTGGCGCCGTTCCGCATGATCAACATGGCGACCGATCTGGTCGCGCTGGTCCATGCTCTGGGCCTGACGTCGGTCGCCGGCCTGATCGGCCATGATCTGGGATCACCGGTGGCGGCAACCGCGGCGCTGATTCGGCCCGACATGTTTCAATCACTGGTGTTGTTGAGCGCGCCCTTTGCCGGTGTGCCGGCACGAGCGGATGGGCCGCAGCCACCCGATCGTGCCATGGCGCTGGACGAGGCGCTCGCGGCACTCGATCCACCGCGGCGCCATTATGCCATGGCGAATTCGATGGCCGGGGCCGAAGCCGACATGCTGAACTGTCCGCAAGGCCTGCACGCCTTCATGCGCGCCTATTTCCACAGCAAGAGCGGCGATAACCACGCCAATGCCCCGGAACGGCTGGCCGCGCCGACGCCGGCCGAGTTTGCCCGGCTACCACGCTATTATGTCCTCGATCGCGACAAGGGCATGGCGGAAACCGTTGCTGCCGACATGCCCGATGCCGCGACCATCGCCGCCTGCGACTGGCTGACCGACGATGATCTTGCCGTTTATGTTCGCGAATATGCGCGCAACGGCTTTCAGGGCGGGTTGAACTTCTATCGCTGCTGGACCGATCCGCGCTTTGCCAACGACATGCGGCTGTTCGCCGGGCGCAAGATCAGCGTCCCCACCTGCTTCATCGGCGGCAGCCGCGATTGGGGCATCCATCAGACGCCGGGCGCGCTCGATGCCATGCCGCGCGCCTGCAGCGACTATCGCGGCACATATCTGGTGCCCGGCGCCGGCCATTGGGTGACGCAGGAGGCCCCCGAAGCCGTCACTGCGCTGGTCCTCGACTTTCTGAAAGGCTGCGCGTCGCCGAACGCCCTATAGCTTGCGCAACTGCATGTGGATCGGTCCGTCGGCGCGGCCATGGACGAACTGATCGACATAGGGGTTGTCGGCGGTGTCGATCGCCGCCTTGGGGCCTTCCCAGATGATGCGGCCCTGATAGAGCATCGCGACCCGGTCGGCGATCTTGCGCACGCTCGACATGTCATGGGTGATGGTCAGCGCGGTGATCTTCAGATCGGTGACCAATGTGCGGATGAGATCGTTGATGACATCGGCCATGATCGGATCGAGGCCGGTCGTCGGTTCATCGAAGAACAGGATTTCGGGGCGCACGGCGATGGCGCGGGCGAGCGCGACGCGCTTCTGCATCCCGCCTGAGAGTTCGGATGGTCGCAGATCGGCGACATCGGCGCCAAGGCCGACACGGGCGAGATTGTCGATGGCGGCGGCGCGGCGGTTGGCGGCACTGCCTGGCAGGGCGAACGACACATTGCGCCAGACGGGGAGCGAATCGAACAGCGCGCCGCCCTGGAACAGCATGCCGAAGCGCGCCTGGTGATCGGCCAGAGCGCGGCCCTTGAGGCCGGTGACTTCGACGCCATCAACCTTGATGCTGCCGCTTTCGGGGCGGATCAGCCCCAGGATGCACTTGATCATCACCGACTTGCCGGTGCCCGAGCCGCCGATGATCACCATCGATTCGGCCGGCTGCACTGCCAGATCGACACCATCGAGGACGATTTTCGAGCCGAAACGCTTGTGGACGCCCGAGAGCTGGATCTTCGCCGTCATGATCCGAAAACGATCACGGTGATGATGAGGTTGGACAGCAGGATCAGGATGAACGCCGACACTACGGCATTGGTGGTGGCACGGCCGACGCCGGCGGCACCGCCCGACGAATGATAGCCGTGATAGCAGCCCATCAGCGCGATGAAGAAGCCGAACACCGCCGCCTTGACCATCGACGACCAGACGTCATCGGCCTTCAGAAACTGCGCGGTGGTGTTGAGATAGGCGGCGGAATTGAACCCCAGCCGCCCGGTTGCGAGCAGCCAGCCGCCCATCACGCCGAGCGCGTTCGACACCAGCACCAGCAACGGCATCACCAGCACCGCAGCGATGATTCGCGGGCCGACGAGATAGCGGAACGGATCGGTGCGCAGCGTCGTCAACGCATCGATCTGTTCGGTGACCCGCATGGTGCCGAGCTCGGCCGCCATGGCGCTGGCGACACGGCCCGCGACCATCAGGCCGCCGAGCACCGGGCCAAGTTCACGGACGATACCGATGACGGTGACGGCGGGAACCGTCGAAGCAGCGTTGAAGCGGCTGCCGCCGATATAGATCTGCTGTGCCAATGCCGATCCGGTGAACAGCGCCGTTAGGCCGACGACCGGCAGCGAGAAATAGCCGATGACCAGCATCTGTTCGAACAATTGCACCGGATACCAGGGCGGCCGCACCATCCGGCCGATGGCAGTCCCCGCGAAGCGCGTGAGTCGCCCGATGCTGGCGAACAGGCCGAGCACGACGCTGCCCAGCGCGATCAGCGCATGCGCCATGGTGGCCAGAACATTGGGGGGAGCGGCGCCGGTCATCGATAGTCACGCGCATAGCGAGCGCCAAGGCCGGTGAGCAACTCATATTGCGAACGACCGCTCGCCGCCGACAGGCTGGCGAGATCGAAATCGATGGTCATTATCTCGCCTTCGGCCAGTCGCGGTGCATCGGTGACATCGAAACAGGTCATGTCCATCGACACCCGGCCGATGAGCGGGCAGCGCACACCGTCGATAAAACCGCTGCCCCGCCCTGAGGCGCTGCGCGGATAGCCATCGGCATAGCCAAGCGCCACCACGGCGACGCGCGTCGGCCGCGTCGCGACAAAGGTCGCGCCATAGCCGACGCTTTCACCCGCTTCGATATGGCGAACCTGCATGACCGGTGCCGCGATGCTGGCGACCGGTGCCAGCGCCTTGCCACCAGGGCCAGCGCCGCCGCCGTAAAGTCCGATGCCGGGGCGGGTGAGATCGAAGTTATACTCGCTGCCAAGCGTGATGCCGCCCGAATTGGCCAGCGCCCGGCGTCGCGCGGGGATGACCGCCGCAAGATCGACGAAGCGGGCCAGCTGCAGCGGGTTGAGCGGATGGCCGTGCTGTTCGGCGCAGGCGAGATGGCTATGCAGCGTGTCGATTTCCAGCCCGTCAAGCAGACCCGATTGCACTTCGGCGGCCGAAAGCCCGAGGCGATTGATGCCGGTATCGACCATGATGTCGAACGGCCGGCCCGTTGTTCGCCATGCTGCGACCTGCGCCGCACTGCCGAGCACCGGGCGCGCCGGAAGTTGCAATGCCGCGCCGACATCGGCGGGCGCGACGCCGTGCAGCACCGACCCGCACACCGGCCGGCAACGGCAACAGCGCCGCGACCTCGCTCCAGTGCGCGACGAACATCTCGCGGCAACCGGCGGCAGCGAGCGCCAGCATGACCGCGCGGGCGCCAAGGCCATAGCCATCGGCCTTGATCGCTGCGCCGGTTTCGGCGCCGCCGCTGGCAGCGGCAAAGGCCCGCCAATTGGCGACGAGCGCGGCGGTATCGACGACGAGCCGGGCAGAAGAGAAAGCGAGGGTCATGCCCGTTTGGGACTAGCCTTGCCAATGTCGCGTGTCACGCATGACTGTCACCTGTTGCGACACCATGCTATTCATCGGCGCTAAAGCCGCACCGGGGTAAAGCCGGTGTTGCCTCCACAACGGAGTCTTGGACCCCATCATGCAAATCATCCGCTCGCTCGCCCGTCCTGCCATCACCTTGCTACTCGCAAGCGGCATGGCGTTGGGCCTTGCCGCCCTACCGGCGATGGCGCAGCAGCAGCGCCCCGATACCGATTTCTGTGCCAAGATGCGCGCGCGGGATCCGGGCGGCATCTGCACGCCCAAGGGCGAGTATGTGACCGCCGAAAAGGTCTATCTGCCCGATGGCCGCATCATCAACCGCACCACCGGCTAAAAAGCCGAACGGCGGCGCCCTTCGAGGACGCCGCCGCCGGTCGGGGGGGGACGAAGGATTAGTTGCCGCTGCTGCTCGCGGTCATCGGGTAAACCTGCGACTTCGCATCGGCCTTGGCAGCCGCGATGCACCGGTCAGCGGCGACCAGCGACGCGACATCGTTGCCGCCGTTGAAGCAGACATTG
>JAAFIT010000237.1 GCA_013298745.1 Sphingomonadales bacterium | reverse complement strand
AGGCGACAGTAAGCGGGTGCGGCGGGATCGCGCGTTCTTCGACAACGTGGAGGCCATAGCCCTGAATGCCGACGATCGTCCGGTGCGCATTGGTCAACAGCACCATCTCCGATACGCCGAGATCGACGAGAATCTGAGCGCCGATGCCATAGTCACGCAGCTGGATCGACTGGCCTTCGCCCTTGGCCTTCATCTGGGTGGAAATGGCATTGGGCGCCGAGTCGCGGATGATGACGACAATACCGGCGCCTTCTTCGCCGATCACGTCCATGGCGCGCTGCAATTGTCCGGCGCGATCATTGGCTTCGTGGAACAGATCGGTGAACATCGACATGGTATGGACGCGAACGAGCGTCGGCTTGCCCGGCTCTACCCGGCCCTTCTGCAGCACCATATGCTCGGCATATTCGGCGGTGTTGACATAGGTTTTCGCCGTCCACTCGCCGCCATGCCAGCTGCTGATCTTGGTTTCGGCAACACACTTCACCAGCCGGTCATGGGCGTGGCGATAGGCGATCAGATCCTGGATGGTGCCGATCTTCAGGCCATGCTGGCGGGCAAAGACGATCAGTTCGGGCAGCCGCATCATCTCGCCATCATCGTTCATGATCTCGCAGATGACGCCCGACGGGTTGAGCCCGGCGAGCCGCGCCACATCGACCGAAGCCTCGGTGTGCCCGGCGCGAACCAGCACGCCACCATCGCGGGCAACGAGCGGAAAGACATGGCCGGGGGTGACGATTTCCGCTGGACCCTTGCTGCCATCGATGGCCACGGCGATCGTCCGCGCCCGGTCGCCGGCCGAAATGCCGGTCGTCACGCCTTCGCGCGCCTCGATCGACACGGTGAAGGCGGTGGAATGCCGCGTGCCATTGTGCTGCGCCATTAGCGGCAGGCCGAGCTGCTTGACCCGGTCCGACGCCAGCGCAAGGCAGATCAGCCCGCGGCCATGACGCGCCATGAAGTTGATCGCATCGGGGGTCGCCATCTGCGCGGGGATGACGAGATCGCCCTCATTCTCGCGGTCCTCGTCATCGACGAGGATGAACATCCGGCCGTTGCGGGCCTCGTTGATGATCTCCTGCACGCTCGCCAGCGCCGGGCCCTGCTCACGGTCGCGCAGCCAGCTTTCGAGCTTGCGCAGCGTCTCGGCGGTGGGGTTCCAATCACTATCGTCGAGACTGCGCAGCGAATTGGCGTGCAAGCCGGCGGCGCGGGCAATGCCGGATTTGGTCTCGCTGCCATCGGCAACCAGGGCACGCAGGCGGTCTGTGATGGTCATCGGCGCAGTCTCACATTGCAATGTGAAATCGCAATCGCTCCATCACATCACAATGTCAAGCTAGCGCCTGCTTCATCCGCGCCAGATAGCGCGCCAGCACATCGATCTCGATATTGAGGTCATCGCCGGGTTGCACCGCATCAAAGGTCGTCCATTCGGCGGTGTGCGGGATGACATTGATGGTGAAGGCGGCGCCATCGGCATTGTCGGCAACAGTGTTGACCGTCAGCGACACGCCATCGAGGCAGATCGAGCCCTTGGGGGCGACGAAGGGCGCGATGTCCCTGGGCACCTGAATGGCAATGCGGGTCGAATCGCCGACGGGTTCGACGCTGAGCACCTGGCCGACGGCATCGACATGGCCGGTGACGATGTGCCCACCGAGTTCGTCCCCCACCTTGAGCGCACGTTCGAGATTGTAGCGACGGCCGACCGTCCATTGACCGCGTGCCGTGCGGCTTTGGGTTTCACCCGAGACATCGACGCTGAATTCGCCCGGTGCCTTGGCGACCACGGTCAGGCAGACGCCCGAGCACGCCACCGAGGCACCGATGGCGAGGCCGGTGGTGTCATAGCCGGTGGCGATGGTCAGGCGCAGGTCGCCGCGCTGCTCCACCGCCTTGACGGTGCCGATGTCGGTGATGATGCCGGTGAACATAAGTGCTGCCTAACGGATACGCAGGTAGGTCTCAAGCCGGTCGGCTCCGAGATCGAGAATCGGCGCCGGCAGCCAGCGGCCATGCGCGCTGGCAAGATCGGGCAGGCCGATGGCGCTCAACGCCGGGCGGCCACCGATGAGGATGGGCGCGCGATAGAGCAGCAGGCGATCGACGAGATCGGCAGCGATCAGGCTGGCGGCCAGCCCGGCGCCACCTTCGGCGAGCACCAGATCGGCATCGCTGACGGCTGCCAGTGCCGCAGGATTCAGCAGGTGGCGAACATCGTCGCGCCCCGAATCGGTGGCGCTCATCACCGCCATCTTCGGCGAGCGGTCTTGCAGCCCTGGCAGCCGCACATCGAGGCGCGGATTGTCGGCGCTCAAGGTGCCGCGCCCGACAAGGATCAGATCGGCGCGGGCACGTTCGAGATGCGCATGGGCGCGCGCGCGCGGCCCGGTGATCCATTGGCTTTCGCCCGAGGCCAGCGCCACCGAGCCATCGAGCGAGACGGCGAGCTTCAAGGTGATATGCGGCCGGCCGCGGCGCAGCCGGCTGAAAAAGCCCGCCATCACTGCTTCGGCCTCAATGGATCGCACCCCGGTCGTCACCGCAATGCCTGCCGCCTCCAGCCGCGCGATACCTTCGCCATTGGTGCGCGGATCAGGATCCCCGGCAGCGATGACGACGCGCGCCACGCCGGCCGTGATCAGCGCATCGGCACAGGCCGGCCCGCGTGGGCTGACATGGGCGCAGGGTTCGAGCGTCACATAGGCGGTCGCGCCGCGCGCCGCATCCCCCGCCTGTACCAGTGCCATCGCTTCGGCATGCGGACGTCCGCCCGGTTGCGTCCAGCCGCGACCGATGACACGGCCATCGGCAACGATCACGCTCCCGACGCTGGGGTTCGGCGCCGTCCGGCCGACGCCGCGCTGCGACAGTGCCAAGGCGGCACCCATCCAGCGCTGGTCGGCTTCCGTCACTTTACCGGCGGCTCGACCGCAACCAGTGGCGCCGGCGCAGTACCCGCGGCCGGGACATAGGGGATTTCCTTGTCGGCGCCGCCGCCCTGCACATAGGCATCATATTGTTCCTGCGCCTTCGCCCGCGCCTCGCCCTGCAGGGTAGCGATATAGGCGCGCGATTGCGCCATCTTGGCTTCCTGCGCGGCACGCGTCGCCTTTTGATCGGCAATGGCATCCTCGCGCGTCCGATCAGCAGACCAGCTTTGAAAGAAGATCAGCTTGGGATCGGGCTTGGAATAGCCCGAGCGCGATTCGATGAGGAAGGCGAACATCACCAGCGCCGTCAGCGCCACCGACGCCGCACCGACCATCAATCGACGGCGGCGCAATTCAGCCTTGGGAGGGTTCAGAAACGTCATCGCGATTCCTGTGCTGGCAATGGCGGCATCTTAGGGGCTGGGCATTAAGGGTGCCAGCCAGTTAACCGCGTAGCCGCGCCAATGCGGCATCGCGCCCGATCAGCGGCAGCAGTGCCGCCATCTCAGGGCCATGGTCGCGTCCGGTCAGCGCCTGACGCAGCGGCTGGAACAGCGCCTTGCCCTTGCGGCCTGTCTCGGCCTTCAACACGCCGATCCAGCGCGCCCAGATATCGGCGTCCCATTCCAGCCCGCCGAGCAGGTCCGCCGTCTGGCGAAGAAAATCGCCATCTTCGGGTGCGGGCACAGTCGCCAGCGGCCCTGCGATCACCGCCTGCCACTCCGCCGCCTCGGCCAGCGTCGCGAGATTGCCACGCACCGCGATCCAGCCGGCCTCGGTCATCGTCGCCGGCAGCCGGTCCTGCACAGCGGCGTGCGGCAGCACATGCAGAGTCCGCGCGCTGAGCATCGCCAGATCGGCCGGATCGAAACGCGCCGGCGCCCGGCCAAAGGTCTTCAGGTCAAAATCCGGCAACAGGTCCGCGAGCGCCGCCACCGGCTCCACCGGCAACGACGTGCCGAGCCGCGACAGCAGCGCCGCCACCGCCTGCGGTTCAATTCCGGCCGCGCGCCAGCTATCGACGCCTTCGGAACCGATGCGCTTCGACAGCGCCGCATCGGCGCCGGTCAACAACGCCAGATGGGCAAAGCGCGGCACCGGTGCGCCCAGCGCTTCGAACATCTGGATCTGGATGGCGCTGTTGGTGACATGATCCTCACCGCGGACGATATCGGTGATGCCGAGATCGATATCGTCGACGACCGACGGCAGCATATAGAGCCAGCTGCCATCCGCCCGCCGCACCACCGGATCGGACAAGGACGCCGTATCGGCATGGCAATCGCCGCGCACGCCATCGTGCCAACGGATCGGCGTTTCGGTCTCCAGCTTGAACCGCCACACCGGCGCCACGCCGCGCGCTGCATAGTCGACATGATCGGCCTCGGTCAGCGCCAGCGCGGCACGGTCATAAACCGGCGGCAAGCCGCGGCCCTGCTGCACCCGGCGTTTGAGATCGAGCTCCGCCGGGGTTTCATAGGCGCGATAGGCGCGACCCTGTTCTGCCAGCCTGGCCAGCGCCGCTTCGTAAAGCGCGAAGCGATCGGACTGGCGCACTTCGCTGTCGGGCGTCAGTCCCAGCCAATCGAGATCGGTGCGGATCGAGGCAGCAGACTCTTCGGTCGATCGCGCCAGATCGGTATCGTCCATGCGCAGCACAAAACGACCGCCGGCCTTGCGCGCCAGCAGCCAGTTGACCAGCGCCGTGCGGATATTGCCGGCATGCAGCCGGCCAGTGGGCGAAGGAGCGAA
>JAAFIT010000236.1 GCA_013298745.1 Sphingomonadales bacterium | reverse complement strand
TGGGGACGAGGCCGTCCGCGAAGCGCGCGCCGGTTGTGGTACCATTGGTGATGGCGCCGCCCGACAGCAACGAGCCGTTGGTGATGCCGAGTTCCGGCCTGATCTTCCACTTTCCGCCATCGAGGTTGAAGTTCAGGCCGATGCCGAACTCCGTCCACAGATCATCGCCACTGTTGCCCTGGCCAAGGCCGAAGGCCGGCTTTGTCCAGAAGGTGCCATAGAAGGTGAAATCCATCGTGTCGCTTGTCGGAACAAAGGCTTGAAACGAAGGATTGAAGCCGAAGAAACTGTCCTGATTAAGTGTGACGGTGTAAGTCGGTTTGCGTTTTGCTTCCTGTGCAGACGCTGGAACACTGAACAGCGACACTAGTGCGAGACCAGTTGTCGCAAGGAACTTTGGCGAAAACTTGCGATTCGTCATTGTGAGAGACCTTCTTAAAAGGGTTTTCTGTCCCTTTCCCCAAGGAAATCTCACATAGTCTTGGCCTCGGAAGTGCGAGGCCCGCCAAAGCTACATTACGAATAATCCATGTCAACGATTTGTGACGTGGACATGACGGATTCTTAATATTGTTGCAAAAATGCAACGCTTGTGGAGGTCAATCGCCCTTGACCAGCTTCGGCAGGGTCCAGCGGCCATCGAGCGTCTCAGCCTTCGGCCCATAAAAGCGGGCGGCGAAGAAGAACGGGCCCTTTGGTGTCGGCAGCCAGTTCGATTCCTTGTCGGCACCCGGGCTTTCGGCCTGCAGGTAAAGGGTGAGCCCGCCATCAGGATCGGCTTTCAATCCGGGCGTACGGTCGCCGATCGAATAGCGGTTGATGGCGTTGGGCACCAGGAAACGCTGGGGCAGCGTATACATGGTGATCGACCAGAATTCATTGACCGGCGGCCATTGGCCAGGGACAAAGCGCATCGTCCAGTTATGCGCGCCGTTCAACACCGTGCCATCGGGTTCAGTCTGCTGGCTGGCATAGAATGCCTCTTCCTTGGTGTTGGCGAGGATACCCAGCGCCGCGCCGCAACTGCGTTGATAGATGTAATCGGCGCCCAGTTCGGCACGGCTGCCGAACATGGCGGCGGAGCTGGTTTCCTTGGCGGCCTTGGCCTGGAACGCCGCCGCGGCGTCGGATATGCCGGCGAGCATGGCGTCGCGCAGCGCCGGGTTCAGCGCGGTTTCATCGAACGCCAGGCCGGCGCCGATGCCGATTTTGGCAAAGCGTTCGAACATGCCGGCTTCGGACGGTACCACCGGCATGAACGGCAGCAGGGCGTTGAGATAGGCGATGAACCCCAGCCCCTTGGCGCGGGCTTCATCCCACACCGGCCATGCGGGCATTGCAGCGGGTGCCGGTGCCACGGTGCCGGCAAAGGCCGAAAGCGGCTGCAGGCGATATTGCGCCTGCACCGCCTTCATCGCCGGAATGTCATCGGCGCCATCGACGCCGGTGCGGGTCAGTGTGCCGATGATCCAGGTTTCGGCGCGGAACACCTTGGTGATGCCGGCCGGCGTTTCGCCCTGCCAGTCCGGGCCGACGAACATATAGGTGCCCGCCGCCCGGCCTGTCGTGCGCACGCCGGTATAGGCGAAGTTATGGGTGTAGAGGTCGAACCACTGGTTGACATAGTAGCGCTCGGGCACCGCCGGCAGGCTGAGCACCATCGGCTCGGCGCGCAGATCGAGCCAGGCCCAGCTATAGGGCGTGTCGTTGTTCGGCGTGACGATATCCGTGTCATCTGGTGTCGCCAGCCGGTCATAATGACGGAAGGCGTTGAAGCCGCCGACATAGGAGGGCGAGGCGGCGTCGATCGCCTGCGCATACATGGTGTTGTAAAGCGCCACGGGCGCGAAGGCATAGAGCCAGGCTTCGCCGGCGATGGCCTTGGCTTCGGCGGGGGTCAGATCGGTCATGCTGCAATCTCCTCGATGTCGTTCAACTGCCAGCTCTTGTCGAAATAGGCTTCGGTCGCCGCATAGAAACGAAAATAGGTGAACCAGCCTTTGCCGGGCAGCGTCTGGATCCAGTTTGCGGCACCGGCGGGGCGCGTAGGGCCCATGACGATATCGACCGAGCCATCTGCGTTGGTGACCAGATCGGGGCGGCGCGAGCTCATATCGGCGGCGCCTTGCGGCGTGAGCAGCAAGCCGCGGGTGACATTGTCATACAGCGTGATCGACCAGAATTGCCGCACCGGGGCGTTGGCATCGACCCGCATGCGATAGCATTTGCCGCCGTCGAGCCAGTTGCCGGCGGCATCCGTCGCGGTTTCGAGATAGACCTGGCCGAAGCCGAGCACGCGGCCCTGCATCCCTGTCGACATGCCGATGGCTTCATAGAACCATTCGCCGCGCTCATCGAACTGGACGCGGGTCTTTTCGGGGTTTTCCTGATCGAGATCGAAGCGCACGGCATATTCCCAGCGCTTGCCGGGATAGACGACGGCGCCCGCGTCGCGCTTGGCATAGGCGCTGGTGCGCGCCATCAGGTCGCCGAGTTGTGCTGCATCGCCGAGGATCTTGGCCTGGCGTGCATCGGGGGCAAAGGGCTTGCCCGGCTCGATCCCAAGTGCCTTCAGCATGCCAAACATGGTGCGATCGCGCGGCACCACCGGTTCCTGCGCGTAAAGTTCAGCGAGCATCCTCCAGTAATCGATGCTGTTCGGGTGCGCCGATTGCCAGGGCCGGCCTTCGACGCCGCTATAGCGGCTGACCGGCGGGCTGGCGCGGTCGTTCCAGCTATAGAGGCGATGCTCCATCACCTTGGCTTCGGCGGCGGCCGGATCGGGATCGAGCCCGCGCGTGGCAAACCAGATCTGGTTCGATGGCGACGGGAAAATCCGATGGTCGGGGGCGTCGATCGGTGGATGGCCCGGGGGCACGATGAGATATTTGCCCCCCTCGCCCTTGTCCGGTCCGGTCTGGCCCATGTCGCACAGCGGCTGTTGCCAGATATCCATCACGCCGCCCGCGGTCAGCCCTGCCGGGACCTCGACGACGAGCGGGCCTTGCGCCGCCATATCCCAGAAGCTGAAGGCATAGAGCGTGGTGACATTGGGCGTCAGCATCCCGGCCTTGTCGGCGAGGTCGCGATACAGCAGCACATCGCCGTTGCGGGTCGCCAGTGTCTTGGCCTGGGCATCATAATTGGCTTTGAAGCCGACGGCGGGCAGCGCCCAGATATAGGCCTGGGTGGCGCGATGCAGGTCCATCGCGTCATAAAGCGCAGCGATAGTGGCCGGCGTCGGAAAGCCGTTTTCCAGCGTCAGATCGCCGATGGCGGTGGTGATGGTTTCGTGACTGGCGGTCATCAGGGCTCTCCCGTTGCCCGGTGGGGCGGATGCCGTTTCATACCACCGGCGCTTCATGATAACTGTCGCGATATTGACAGACCGAAAATCAGGCGCGGAGCGGTGGCATGGACAAAGCCGAAGCCTTGGCAATGATGACCGCGCAAGGCTGGCTGTCGCGCCGGCCGATGGTTTTCCGCGAAGAAGTCGTCCGCCGCAGCCACTTGCAGCATTTCGATACCGGCGAGAGCCTCTACAATTCTGGTGATGATGGGGTGACCGGCATGTTCGGGCTGGTCAGCGGGCAATTGCTGATCCGTCTGCCGCCGGCCGATACCATCGGCAGCGTTGCCACGCCGGGGTATTGGCTTGGTGAAGCGACCGCCTTTCGCCGCGAAGCGCGCTGGATTTCGCTGACCGCCGGTGCCCCATCCTGGGCGCTGCATCTCGAACAGCGCGACTTCGAGGACATGATCCGCGATGCCGAGAACTGCCGGCACTTCGCCATCAACACCTGCGAGACCCTGAGCGAGGCGGTGACGGTCGTGTCCAACCTCACCCAGCCCGACAGCGAGGTGCGGGTGGCGCAACGGCTGCTGACGTTCATGGGGCTGTTCGGTGAAACCCGGCAAAAGGCGCTGGCGGTGTCGCAGGCCGATCTCGGGGTGATGTGCGGCCTGTCGCGTCAGACGATGAGCAAGGTGCTTGCCCAGCTGGTCGATGCCGGGATTATTGCCGTTGGCTATCGCAAGATCGAGATTCTGGATGTGGCGGCGCTGAAGCGGCTGGCGATCGATGATGAGCGGGTCTGGCGGTAGCGGCTTTTTCTGCTTCTGCGACGCGTGTCGTGGAGGCAGACATGCGAACCGACCGAGATGTCAGGTTAAGCGAATGGAGTGGGAATCGTTTGCTGGTTTACGCAACCTTGCGCGCATAGACCCGCACCATGTCGCGCAGGTTCAGATACAGGTAACGATCGCGCATCTGCTTTGACTGGCCGATCTTCTTGACCCAGTCCTTTACGGTCTTGCTTTTCGACATGATGCCGAAATTCCACAGCATGCGATCGATCGACATGGTGCGGCCGACCTTTTCGACCCGGGCAATTTCAAAACCGTTCTGCTTCAAAAGCGCCGTCAAGGTGTCGGTGGTGTAGAAGTAGATATGGCCGTCGCAACTCAGGCTGCGCTCGCGCTTGCCGAGGATCTGGTAGCTGAGGGAATCATAGGCCGGTGTTTCGCAGACGAAATAGCCGCCGGGTTTGAGCAGGCGCCGAATGGTCTTCACCGTTGCGTTCGGATCGTCGACATGTTCGATCACATGCAGCATCACGAGGGCGTCGGCAGCTTCGGGTTCAAGATCGACCGTTTCCAGTGTGGCTTTCTGCGCGTTTACCCCCAGATTC
>JAAFIT010000235.1 GCA_013298745.1 Sphingomonadales bacterium | reverse complement strand
ACGCCCGGCGCTTCGAGTCGGCGCTCGACGTTGATATCGGCGGTCCACAGGCAACGCTCGCTGCCCATCCGGGTGCCGGCGGCAGTGCCGATCTGGCGCAATTTCACTTCAGGCCTCGCCACATAAACAGCATTGGCCTTGCCATGGCCGTGCGGTACGGCAACTTCATGGGTCCATTGTGCAGGGGCTGCCGTGGCAACGCTGGCAGCAGCAATGATGGTCAACAACATGATGATGGTCCTTCCTCTCGTTTTCAGATCGAAGGTGCTGGCCCTGTGCCCAAAGCGGGGCAATCCGGCGCAACGCCTCGCGGTCCGACATCACGATCACTGCTGATCGCCAGAGGGGCCCGGCCCGCGCATGACGATTTAGTAATGCGCGCTGGCCGTTTCAAGCCCTGCGCGATTTGCGAGCCATCGCGACAAGTTGACGTTAACGGCAACCTGTGGGTTGACTGGCGCGCGGGCCTAAGCCAAGGCACCACTGCACAAACAGCCTTGGGAAGCCGCCGATGAAGGTCCTAGTCCCCGTCAAACGGGTCGTCGATTACAACGTCAAGGTTCGGGTCAAGTCCGACCAGACCGGTGTCGAACTCGCCAACGTCAAGATGAGCATGAATCCCTTCGACGAAATCGCCGTCGAAGAGGCGATTCGCCTCAAGGAAAAGGGCGTCGCGACGGAAATCGTCGTCGTCTCCATCGGCGTTCAGCAATGCACCGAAACGCTGCGCACCGCGCTCGCCATGGGTGCCGATCGCGGCATCCTCGTCACCACCGATGTGACGACCGAATCGCTTGCCGTCGCCAAGATCCTCGCCGCCATCGCCAAGGAAGAAGCCCCCGGCCTCATCATCCTCGGCAAGCAGGCGATCGATGACGACGCCAACCAGACCGGCCAGATGCTCGCCGGCCTGCTCGGCTGGCCGCAGGGCACCTTCGCTTCGAAGGTCAGCGTCGATGGCGAAACCGTCCATGTCGCCCGCGAAGTCGATGGCGGGGCGGAAACCGTCGGCCTCAAGCTGCCGGCGATCGTCACCACCGATCTTCGCCTCAACGAGCCGCGCTATGCCTCGTTGCCCAACATCATGAAGGCCAAGTCCAAGCCGATCGCGACGAAGACCCCGGCCGATTACGGTGTCGATGTGACGCCGCGCCTGACCATCACCAAGGTTGTCGAGCCCGCCAAGCGCTCGGCCGGCATCAAGGTGAAGTCGGTTGATGAACTGGTTGAAAAGCTCAAGACCATGGGAGCTGTCGCATGAGCGTTCTCGTCCTCGCTGAACATGACAATGCCGAGCTGAAGGACGCGACGCTCGCCGCTGTCACCGCCGCCGGGCAATTGGGTGGCGATGTCCATCTCCTCGTCGCCGGCAAGGGCGCCCAGGGCGTTGCCGATGCCGCCGCCAAGGTCGCCGGTGTCGCCAAGGTGCTGCTCGCCGATGACGCGGCCTATGAAAACGCGCTGGCCGAAAATCTCGCACCACTCATCACTGGGCTGATGGCCGGTTATGATGCGTTCGTCGCCCCGGCCACCACGCGCGGCAAGAATGTCGCGCCGCGCGTCGCTGCCGCCCTCGATGTCGCACAGATTTCGGAAATCCTTTCGGTCGAAGGTCCCGACACCTTCACCCGGCCGATCTATGCCGGCAACGCCATCGCCACGGTCAAGTCGAGCGATGCCAAGAAGGTCATCACCGTTCGCGGCACCGCCTTTGCCAAGGCCGCCACCAGCGGCGGTTCGGCGAGCATCGAAGCCGCCAGCGGTCCCGGCAGCGCCGGCATCTCGACCTTTGAAGGCGCCGAGCTGACCAAATCGGCCCGCCCCGAACTGACCGCCGCCAAGATCATCGTGTCGGGTGGCCGGGCGCTGGGTTCGAGCGAGAAGTTCCACGAATACATCGATCCGCTCGCCGACAAGCTCGGCGCCGCCGTCGGTGCCTCGCGCGCTGCCGTCGATGCCGGCTATGCGCCGAACGATTATCAGGTCGGCCAGACCGGCAAGATCGTCGCCCCGGAACTCTATGTCGCCGTCGGCATTTCGGGCGCCATCCAGCATCTCGCCGGGATGAAGGACAGCAAGATCATCGTCGCCATCAACAAGGACGAAGAAGCCCCGATCTTCCAGGTCGCGGACGTCGGCCTGGTCGGCGATCTGTTCACCATCGTTCCGGAACTGACCGGCAAGCTGTAAGGGCTCCCTCCTCCCTCCTCCCCCGTGAGCGCAGCGAACGGAGAGTGGGGAGGGCCGGGGTGGGGGTTGGCGGCGTAGTGCGCACGTTATCCGAAGGCCCCCACCCCGACCCTCCCCACTCTACCGCCTGCGGCGGTGGGGGGAGGGGGAAAAGCCCTAGATGACCCCCCGCGCCTTCAGATCGGCAATCTCGCCGGCGCTCATCCCCAGCACATCGGCATAGACGCTGTCATTGTCATGCCCGATCGTCGGCGGCGCGGCGCGGCGGACCGTGCCGGGGGTCTTTGACAGCTTCGGAAAGACATTCTGCATCTTGACCGTGCCCCAGCGCGGGTGCGGAAAGTCGATGATCGCCTCGCGCGCCTGGAAATGCGGATCATCGAGCATGTCCTGCGGGCGATAGAGCTTTCCGGCCGGGACGCCATGTTCGATCATCAGCGCTTCGAGTTCGTCGATGGTCAGCGTCTTGGTCCATTCGCCGATGAGCGCGTCTAGCTCGGCCTGGTGGCGACCACGCGACACATGGTCGATATAGCGCGGGTCCTTCGCCAGCTCCGGGCGGCCCATCGCGGTGCACAGCCGGCCGAACACCGAATCCTGGTTGGCGCCGATCAGATATTCGCCATCGCTGGTCGGATAGACGTTGGAAGGGGCGATGCCGGGCAGGAACGAGCCCGAGCGTTCGCGGACATAGCCCGAGGCGGCATATTCGGGGACGAGGCTTTCCATCACCTGCAAGACCGCTTCATAAAGCGATGAATCGACGACCTGGCCTTCGCCGGTCTGGTCGCGGTGGCGCAGCGCGGCGAGCGCGCCCATGCAGCCATAGGTGGCGGCAAGGCTGTCACCGATCGACACGCCCATGCGCGACGGCGGCCGATCGGGATCGCCGACAATGGCGCGCCAGCCGCCCATCGCTTCGCCAATGCCGCCAAAACCGGCGCGGCCCGAATAGGGCCCGGTCTGGCCATAGCCCGAGACGCGGACGATGATCAGCCGCGGGTTTTCGGCGTGGAGCGCTTCGGGGCTCATCCCCCATTTTTCGAGCGTGCCGGGGCGGAAATTCTCGATGAGGATATCGGCGCTGGCGATCAGCCGCCTGGCGAGCGCCTGGCCCTCGGGCTGGCGCAGATCGGCGCTGACCGCCTTCTTGTTGCGCGCCACGACCTCCCACCACAGCGGGTAATCGCCGCGGCCCCAGACGCGCATCGGGTCCCCCTGTCCCGGCGGCTCCACCTTGATGATTTCGGCGCCCATGTCCCCCAGCAACTGGCCGCAGAACGGGCCGGCGATCAGCTGGCCCATTTCGACGACACGGATGCCCTTCAGGGGTCCGGTGTTTTCGGCAAAGCTCATTCGGCGGCCATCGCGACATGGTGCCAGACGGGCGGCTTGGGCGCCGGCAGGCCGGTTTCGGCGAGGCAGGCGGCGCGCAAGGCTTCGATCTCGCCACCGAAGTTGAACAGGTCGTTCGCCGGCTTGGGTGCGGCCGCCATTTCGGCGCGCAGCGCGGCGGTGGCAGCGGCATCGACACTGCCATCGGCGGCGATGACGACACCATAGGCACGCGCGCCAGCAACACTGACCAGACCCTGGCGGATTTCCTTGGCGACCAGCGCCGGATCGCGCTGCAAGGGATCGCCCCAGCCGCCGCCGCCCCAGGTGATGAAGTGCAGCACGTCATTGGCTTCGACATCGAGGCTGTCGAGCTTGTTGGCGACGATGGTCTTCGTGCCATCGGGCTTTTCGAGGATCTTGCGCGCCCGGGTACCGGGGGCGCCGCCGTTGACGCCCCAGGGATAGGTGAACCAGCGATCGTCATGGATGCTGACGGTGCCGGCAGCGAGGAAGCGATAGCTCATCAGGATGCCATTGCCGCCGCGGTTGAGCCCGGCGCCGCCGGTATCGGCGAGCGCTTCATAGCGTTCGATGCGCAGCGGGAAATAGCGTTCGAGGAACTCGTTCGGCACATTGGTGAAGCCCGGCCACAGGCTGTGGCCGTCGGGGCCATCGCCGAACGGCTTGCCGGGGATGCCGCCGAAACCGATCTGGAACAGCTGGAACCATTCGCCATTCTTGCCGGCGCGGGTGTCGCGGCCCGAATACATCAAATGCGGCGATGACGAGAAGCCGGCGGCGCAGAGGAATTCCGGCGTGCGCTGGCCAAGCAGGCCGCCCAGGATATCGAAGATGCGGCCCAGCGCATGGGTGCGGCCCGACAGCGCGGCGGGATAATTGGGCTTCAATAGTGAGCCTTGCGGGATCTTGACCTCGATCAGGTCGTAGAAGCCGTCGTTGAACATGATCTGCGGATCGAAGACCATGATCATGTAGATGCCGAAGAACATCTTGAACATGTTCTCGTTGAGATAGAAGTTGATCGAGGCGTCCGATTGCGGATCGGTGCCGGCGAAATCGAGCACCACCTTGTCGCCGACGCGCTGCATCGAGCAGCTGATCTTGTAGGGGCCGAAGCCCACGCCATCGTCGCAGATATAGTCGGAAAAG
>JAAFIT010000234.1 GCA_013298745.1 Sphingomonadales bacterium | reverse complement strand
TGGGAAAGCGTCGTCTTCAACCTCATCCACGAGCATGTCGCCGAAACGGGCTCGAAATGGGCCGCCGGCCTGCTCGCCGAATGGGATGTGGTGCGCGGCCGGATCTGGCAGGTGTGCCCCAAGGAGATGGTGCCGCGTCTCGCGCATCCCCTCGACGACACCCCGCAGATGCAGGCGGCGGAATAGCGGCTGTCGTATAAGCGTAATACAGCTATTGCACCCGGCCATGGGTGTGCCTATCTTTGGTTCTCCAACAGCAGGACAGGCGCCCCATGGCCGACAAACCCCAGGACCCGCTCATTGAAAGCCTGATGGCGCTCGCCGTCAGTGCTGCGCCCTTGATCAAGCGGGCGCGGGAATCCGGCATGTTCAAGGCCGGCAGCCGCGAGGCCGATGCAGCGGAAACCGTCGTCGATGTGACGCCGGGCCCGCCGTCGCCACCCGCGCCCGATGCCGAGGCCGTCGATTATGCGGCGCAAAAGGCGGCGCTGCAGGACATCATCGTCAACCAGGCGATGAAAATTGCCGCGCTGGAGGCGGAAATTGCCCGTTTGACGGCAACAAAGGCCAAGCGCGCCAAGTAATTTCATGCATCCTGCCGCGCAGGCCCTTCCCCCCTGCGTCCGAGTCGCTAAGACTGTCGCCGGATCATGTGGCGGCTTTATCAATATCCCCTCTGCCCGTTCAGCCGGAAGGTGCGCTTTGCCTGCGCGGTAAAGGCCGTTCCGGTCGAACTGGTGCTCGAACATCCATGGGAACGCCGCGACGCCTTTGGCGCGCTCAATCCGGCGATGCAGACGCCCGTGCTGCAAAAGGGTGACATCGTCCTCGTCGATAGTGCGGCGATCTGTGACTATCTCGAGGAAACCGTCGATCGCGTGCCGCTGCTCGGCGCCGGGCCCGAGGAGCGCGCCGAAGCCCGCCGGCTGATCGCCTGGTTCGACCAGAAATTCTATGCCGAGGTCACAGCACCCCTGCTCGGCGAGCGCATGTACAAGCGCCTTTACCACCGCCAGGCGCCGGATGCGGGAACATTGCGCACTGCCGGACGCAACGCCGAGCTGCACCTCGACTATCTCGATTTCCTGCTCGATCGGCGCAACTGGCTGTCCGGCCCGGTGTTCGGCCTCGCCGATATTGCCGCAGCGGCCCAGATTTCGGTGGCCGATTATCTCAGCGGCATCGATTGGGACGGCCATGAACCGGCGCGCACCTGGTATTCGGCACTCAAGTCCCGCCCGACCTTCCGCCCGCTGCTCGCCGAACGCATGGAAGGCCTGCCGCCGCCACCGCATTACGACAAGCTCGATTTCTGACTCTATCGCTGCCGGCCCTGCCGGCGCCCATCGGCAGGCGAGCGGCGCGCCTTTGCGGGGCGGCCGCACAGCATTTTTCGGCCGTGCGTCGCCGTTTTGCCACAGGCGCAAAATGGTTAATGGATCTTCAGAAGTTTACGAAGTTTACGGATTCAACGGGTATAGATTGTGGAATCCCGTTATCCCGGACGGGCGGTAATCGATTTTCTCACTATCAAAGAGCCGTTGCGATTCGCAATCAACCGAGTTTCATAACCGATTTGGTTCATGTAGGACAGCGGAGATTGTGCCGGCGCGGGCTGCGTCATGGTCATCGGACGTGGCAATGCAGCCGGCTGGGCGTGCGGCTTGGAGCCAGTCACGGCCAGCCCGATCTCAGCCATCCAGCGGCGGGCGCCCTCCAATGCTGCATCAACTCTTGATCTGCGACGTCGCTAAATCGCGGCTTTCGCTAGAGGCCGACATTCACGCCCGTGGCTGAGCGTTGTCGTCCAACGACCGGGATTGGGCCGTGCGTGGACTGGCGGCCATATCGGAGGGTGGACAGGATTGTTCCGCGACCGGTATCAATCGATTATAGAAAGGTGGGTACCTGTTGCGATGAGCAAGGCACCGGACCAGATGCGGATCGATCTGCTGGGCGGCCTGGTGGTCACGAGCAAAGGCGTCCCCGTGGCGATGCCGGCCTCGCGCAAGGCGCGCGCCTTGCTGGCGTTTCTGATTCTGACCGGGAAACCGCAGCATCGCGAGCGGTTGTGCGATTTGTTCTGGGAAGCGCCGGACGATCCGCGCGGCGCTTTACGGTCGGCACTGTCGCGGTTGCGCCCGCTGGTAAACACCGACGGCCATGAACGGTTGCGCGCAGATCGGGAGCGGGTCTGGTTCGATTCGCGTGCCGTGTCGATCGATTATCTCGAACTCGCCAACACCGTTGCACCGATTGACGGCAAGGCACTTGCAGCGGCGCGAGCGGCACTGGACCAGCCACTCATGGCAGGACTTGATCTTCCCAACCTGCCCGAGTTTCAAGCCTGGCTGACAGGGGTGCGTCGAGACGCCGAAACACTGCGGGCCCGGTTCAGTCCCGGACTCGGCGTGGTGTCGCCGCAATTGTCGATTGCTGGGGATCTGAATGCCGCACGACAGCGGATCGGCTTTGCCAAGGCGTCCGACAGCACACGCATCGCCTGGGCGCGGATCGGCGATGGCCCGCCCCTCATCAAGGCGGCGAACTGGCTCAACCATCTGGAGCTGGACTGGCAAAGCCCCATCTGGTCGCCGCTCTTTCAGGAACTGGCGCGTGACCATTGCTTCATCCGGTACGACGAGCGGGGCAACGGCATGTCGGACTGGGGGGTCGACGACCTGGGGTTCGAGTCCTTTGTCACGGACCTGGAGTGCGTGGTCGAGGCAAGCGGCCACGACCGTTTTCCCCTTCTGGGGATTTCGCAAGGCGTAGCAGTCGCCATCGAATATGCCGTCCGACATCCGGAAAAGGTAAGCCATCTAGTGCTTTGGGGCGGCTATGCCGCCGGTTGGCGCATTGACGGCGACCCCGACATCTGCGCCGAACGGGAAGCGGTCATTACGCTGGTTTCCCACGGCTGGGGCCGGGATGATCCCAGCTACCGCCAGATCTTTTCCCGCGCGTTTCTGCCATCGGCGACCGCCGAGGAGCTGGCCGGGTTTGATGTGCTTCAGCGGCGGACGACGTCGCCGGCCAATGCAGCAAGGTTCCTGCAGACGTTCGCGGATATCGACATACGGCACCGGCTGAAGGATGTTCGGTGTCCGACTCTGGTGATGCACGCCAGCGGCGATCGCCGCGTGTCTGTCGAGAAAGGCGCGGAGCTTGCCGCCGGCATACCAGGTGCCGAATTCGTGACACTGCCGACCGACAACCATCTGCTGCTTGGGGGCGAGCCGTCGTCGGCGCTGTTCGTGGCGCATGTGCGCCAGTTTCTGAGCAAGACCGGCTAACGCCCAATTGGGTCGGGGACTACGGTGTGGGACAGGCCGGGCGTGACGCCCAGCCCGCCCAACCGATCAGGATTTCAGGCCATGGCAGGCACTGGCTTGCGACGGCGAGCGGCGGCGCCCACCAGCCCGAAGCCGGTGATCATCATGGCCCAGGATGCCGGTTCGGGAACATTCCCGACCTTGCTGGTTGTAAACTCAGGCAGCATCGCCTTTCCCGCATCGCCCGTAAGCCCGGTGAACCGCGCAACGATCTTCAGATCCGCTTCTGACGAGCTCAAATCAGTGGAAAAGACCAGACGCGGGAGGTTGAGCCCGCTGTTGAAATAAATGAAGAAGCCGGAGCCGGGCTGGGTGAACGCATTGGCAATCAGGTTGGCGGCCTGGCCAGCATTGAGCTGGTTGCCATTCAGTGGGTCGCCATCGAAATCGAACGTCTGCAGCACGATGAAGTTGAAACCGCCGGTCGGAAGATCGCCGGCAAGCCCATTGAACAGCTGGAAGCCATTTGTGGTGCCGAACGCCTGCGGATTGAAGACGAGCACATCAGAGCCGATGTCAAAGTCGGGAATGAAGCGCTCGCCGCCGACGATCTGGCGACCGGGCGTTGCAAGCGCCGTCGACCCAGCGAAGGGCGCATCGTTGAATTTGAAAACGGCCGAATTGGCCGCCGAGCCAGCGAACAGCAAACCGAGAGTGGTGACCATCAAGCGTGAAAAACGGATCGGGATCGACATGGTGTATCCTTTCTGAGGCTGAATTGGACGGATGTGGCCAAGTCATCGTTCCGCGCCCATTTCCGCCATGGCCCGCGCCGGCATCCCCCGGATCACGGCCATGCGATTGCTTTTGCCATCGCACCGTGTCAGCGCGCGTTGCAGCATGAGTGGAAATGCAGTGCCAGACGCGTGGATTTTCGTCGTCACGCCGTCCGCGCCTTCTGAGCGAGCGGGCGCGTGTGTCCTACGTCTGTTGTCCAGACACGAATGTCGCTTCGATTCGGTGACGCTGTCGTCAAGCGGGCAAGCCCGCTTTCGCGCGTCCGCCGGAGGCCCTTTAAATCCCCGCCTCCGCCGCCGCTGCCTTGATCCGTGCCGTTGCCGCGGCATCGCCGGCAAAGGCCTTCAACGCGTCGTCGCGGGCCTTTTTGGTCGCTGCCGCATCGCCCATGACACTGCGGGCGCGGATGAGGCGGAGCCAGCCGGCTTCGTCGTTCGGATTGGCGGCAAGGCGGGTGGCGAGGCGATCGACCATGCCGGCGACCATCGCCTGGCGGTCCGCCGGCGACATGGCGGCGGCACCGGCAATCTGATCGGCGGACGGACCGGGCGCACCGACAGCAGCGCCGGCAACGGCTTCGGCAGGCGGGCCTGCGACGCTGGCGCCGCCGCTTGCCGGTTGCTTGACCGCGGCGAGGCG
>JAAFIT010000233.1 GCA_013298745.1 Sphingomonadales bacterium | reverse complement strand
GAGCACCGCTTCGGACGGCAGCGCGGTCACCACCCCCGAGATGTTGCGCACGGCATCGGCAAGGGTGAACAGCTGCTGTTCGTCGAGCAGGGTGCGGGTCAACACCTGGATCGATTGCGGCGTGTTGATCAACGGCACCGGCGTGCGCGTCACGCTGGCGGCGCCGATGGCATAGTTGGCCGGGCGTTCGGCGGTGACGATGATTTCCGGAATCCAGCTTGGCGCCGACGCTTCCTGCGCAAACGCCGGTATGGCAACCAGAATGGTGCCCGCCATGAGAAGTGACTTAGCAATCATTGATTTGTCCTTTGTTTGGTGGCGGCGCACGTCAGCGCTGCGCCAGAAAGCGTTTGAGAATATTGAGCTTGTTGGCTTCGGAATCGTCGTAGCCGAGGGTGCTGACGAACCGGCCCTCGGCGTCCATCAGATAGACTGACGCGGTATGGTCGATGGTGTAATCGCCGCCTTCGAGCGGCACCTTCTTCACATAGACCGCATAACCCTTCTGGATTTGCGCCAGCTGGTCGGGCGTTCCCGTCAGCCCTGTCACCGGGATCGGGAAGGCCGCCAGATACTGGCCAAGGCCCGCCGGCGTATCATGCCCGGAATCGACCGACACGAAGACGATGCGCAGCCGTTCGGCCGCCGGGCCCAGCGCCTGGTGGAGCCGGGTCAGGGAGGAAAGCGTCGTCGGACAGACCTCAGGACAGCGGGTGAAACCGAAGAAGATGGCAGTGGGCCGGCCCTTCAGATCGGCCTCGGTGACGGTGCGGCCTTGCGTGTCGATGAGCGTGAACGACCCACCGAACATTGCTGCATAATTGCTGTCCGCCGCCTGGCGGTTGGCGCCCTGGATGCCGAACAGCAATGCCGCGACGGCCGCTGCCGCCGCGACCCACAATGCGATCCGCAACCAGCGCCAACCGGCGCTGGCCTCAGTTGGCATGACCAGCATGCGCCGGTTCGGTGGCGCCAGCGGCCTCGACCTTCAACTGCACCTTGACCGGGCCAGCCTTGGCAAAATTGAGGGTTAGCGGGACAAGCTTGCCTTCGACGAGCGGTGCCTTCAGGCCAAGCAACATGAGGTGGTAGCCGCCGGGTGCGAGCTTGGCCGTACCGCCGGCGGGAATGGCGATGCCATCGGGCAGCGGGCGCATCTTCATCACGCCGCCATCCATCGACATCGTGTGGATTTCGACCTTGTCGACGGCGGGCGAACTGGCCGACAGCAACTTGTCGGGTGTCTTGCCGGCGTTGACGATGATTGTGTAGCCGGCGCCGACCTTGCCGGCGGTGGCGCGGGTCCAGCGGTGTTGCAAGGTCAGGCTGCCGACCTTGAAATCATGCGCGCCAGCAGGGACGGCGATGGCAATGGCAATGGCAATGGTAGCGAGCCCGAGAATCGGGGTGCGAAAACAAGTCATGGAAATTGTCCCTTGATCGGGCGCACGCTCGGCATGCGCCCATGGCTTGGCGGCATGGCGGTGCCATGCCGGACGGGGCGGGATCAGGTGACGCGCGGGGCCGGCGCGGCTGCGACGGCGGGCTTCAGGTCTGTCGAAAGGCCGAAGCTGGCGGGCGCGTCAGCCGCGCAGCGGTGGCCCGCGCAGGGGTGGCCGCAGCCAGGCAATCGCGGCCAGCCGCGGGCGCTGCGTGGCGGCAAGGCCGAGGGCGATGAAGATAGCAAAGATTGCGCGCGCCACATCGGCGGGGACATCGGGCAGGGGCGGTGTCCCCATGCCGGCAAAGGCGCAGGATCCGGCATCGGCAGTGGTGTCTGATGACGATGGTGCGGCATCCTTGCCCGCCACCATCTGCTGTGTGCCGATACCCGAGCACAGGGTGAACATCACGCCATTGCCCGATACCACCGGCATCCAACCAACCGGCGCCATCAGCCGCAGGCACAGCGCCAGCAGCGCGGCGACAAGGCCGATGCTGAAGGCGATGCTCGCAGTCTGGTCGCGATGGGTCATTGGACCGCTGCCATAGGGCGAAAAGGTGAGGCTGGAAAGTGAGCAAAAAGCTCGGCAAGTTTTGCGAGGGCCCCCTCTGCGGACACAGAATGCAGGTAGAGCTTTGAGCGGTATGGACTTCACCGGCTGTCAAAATGAGCAACGCGTTCTTGCCGGCTTCCATTCCCCCTATGCGCAAGGACTTATACCGCACTCCAACGGCCGCTTTTGAAAGACGTGTTTCCAAAACGGTGGCGTGTTGGCATGCGCGCAGTGGAGCTGCGATAATCGCCACTGCCAGGATTAGTGACCAGATTCAAAAATCCATGGTCAGGAACATCGTCAACTGGCGCGGGGCGTTGACCTGATAACTGCCGCTGCCGACCAGAGCCCAGTCATAAGCGTTGGTCAGGTTGAGCAATTGCACGCGCAACAGCGCCGGATAGTCGCCAAGGTCGAAACGCCAGCGGACGCCGGCATCGAGCAGGGTGCGCGCCGGCAATTCGACAAGGTTGCGCGTGTCGGCGGCCCGGGTGCCGCGGTGGGTGGCGTTGAGGGTCAACTGGACACCCTCGAGACTCGGCAGGGCATATTGCACCGCCAGTGTGAGCAGCCGCGACGGCTGACCGAGCGGGCGCGGACCAACGCGACCGAGAGTGACCGCCTCGCCAGTGACGCGCGGTTGCATCAGCACAGCGCCGGCGACCAGAGTCAGCGCCTCGGTCACCGGGCCGGCCGCCGACAATTCGATGCCGCGGTGGCTGACATTGCCAAGTTCACGAAACACATTGGCTTCGTCGGCAGCGAAATAGGGCTTTCGCACGTCGAATACCCCGGCAACGAGGCTGATCCCGCCCGGCGCCTTCCAGCGCAATCCGGCATCGACCTGGCTTGTCAGGATCGCGGGCAGTGCTTCGGTGCGGTTGGCGGCGCTATCGGGGGCGAGGCCGCTTTCCTCGAGGCCCTTGGTATAACTGCCATAAAGCGCTAGGGCCTTGCTCAGTTCGATCGAGGCGGTGACATTGGGCAGCCAGGCTTCATCATCGGTGCGGGCCAGCGGCACGCCGGGTCGATCGACGCGCTTCCGGTACCAGGTGCGCTGCATTCCGACGCTGAACCCGCCGACGCCCTGCCAGCGGCCGTCATAGGCGATGCCGGCAATCGCCTGTTGCACGCGTTCGTCGGTTTGCGGCACGAAGGTGAAGTCCGGGCGCGGGATGTCGAGCACCTCCTCGACATCGGCGCGCGGCAGGTCCAGCCGGGCACCACCACCATAACGGCTGTCGCGCAGGCGTCCTCGCAGCGCGGCATGGACGGTGTGGCGGCGCGGGCCGTCGGCGAAGGTGCGGCTGAGGCGCAGTTCGCCACTGGTGCCAGCGAGTGATTGCGGCGGGTCGCTGGTGATGCGCCGGATGGCGGTGCGATCGCTACGCATTGCCGTGAAATTCTGGGCGTAGTTGCGGCTGCTGTCCGACGTTGAACGGAACAGGCCGGCGGCGAGTTGCCAGCCAGGACCGAGCCCGGCCTTGGTCAGCGCACCATAATGCTGGACGGTGTTGCGCTGGTCTGTCCATTCAGGCCCGGGAAAATGGCGACGCGTGACCTCTGGCGGTAGGAACGCGCCTTCGGGCGTGTAGAGCGGCGTGGCTTCGCGGTTGTACAGGTCTACGCGGCTCCAGAACGGGATCACCTCGATATCGTCGGCCGGCTTCCACCGCGCCGCCAGGGCATAGGAGCCGTAGAAAGACTGGTTCCCGGCAGGCAACTCATCGACAAAGCCGGCGATGCCGGCGACGAGGCTCAGCTTGTCCTTGATCAGCGGAATCTGGGCATCGAGCTCGAGCCGGCCACCGCCCCAACTGTTGAGACCGAGCATGGTGCTGAGCACGAAATCATTGCCGGCTGGGCGGATGCGGTAATCGACGATGCCGGTAGGGGCCGGGAACAGGTAGTTCTGGGCCGTCAGGCCGACGCGGACGACATTGCCCTGCACAAGCCGATCGGTGAAGGCGGCCGGGCGGTCAAAGTACAGCCCTTCCAATCGGATGTTGTTGGCGGTGACCGGCGAGAAGCCGCGCACATCATTGCCGCTGTAGAGGCCAACGCGTTCATTGCCGATGCTGGTGCCAAAGGCATCTTCGGCCTTGGCGGCGGCGTTATCGGTAACGCGCTGGGCCAAGGCCGGACTGGAAAAGGCTACGCCCAATGCAAGGCCGAGCGTAGCGCGCAGCAGCATCCGGATAGAGGTGACGCCAGGGCCTTTCACAGCACAAACTTGCACTTGAAACCGTCAAGCGATGCGAAGCAGAGGCGCACCATGGTGGTAAAGACCGGCTCCGAGGTGTTCGCGCTCGCGCGCCGATGACACGACCGCTGGCCCTGCCGGCCGCGGGCGACATGACCTCCGCACAAGCATATGGAAATGGTGATTTGCGCTGGTCATGCCTGACTTCTAGTCTGCGTGCTTCGGGTTAATCAATGTGACTTTATCACATTCGGAGATGCGCGTGAGATCCAGTCGGTTCGTGATTGCAGCTCTGATGCTCGGTGCCGCGCCTGTTCTCGCTGCTGCACCCAGCGTCGATCGTGCCACAGCGCGGCTGCATCAGCGGCTGCTGACTCTCGATACCCATCTCGACACCCCGGCGAGCTTTGCCCGTCCCGGCTGGGATTTTGGCGCGCGCCACAGCCTCGACAGCGATTTCTCGCAGGTCGATCTGCCGCGCATGGCGAGCGGCGGCCTCGATGGCGGCTTCTTCGTC
>JAAFIT010000232.1 GCA_013298745.1 Sphingomonadales bacterium | reverse complement strand
CCGGATCGCGCCGCCTGCTGATCGCCGACAATCCGGCGCTGGAAGCCGGGCACAGCCCGCACCGCAACATCCCCGTCGACGCGCCGCCGCATTTCCTGTTGCATGCCGAAGACGATGATGCGGTGCCGGTGGCCAACACGTTGATGTTGCGCGCCGCCTTGCAGGCGCGCGGCATCGCGACACAAACCCATCTGTTCGCGCATGGCGGCCATGGCTTTGGCTTGCGCAAGACCAAAGGCTTGCCGGTGGCGGTCTGGCCCGAGTTGTTCCTGGCCTGGGCGATGACCGCCGGGTTGCAAGCACCGACGGCGGTATCGGGCGAAGCCGGTATCGAACCAGCCTGATCCAGGCTGCGGCGGAAGAACTCGCCTGCCGCCGGGGTGCCTTGCTTTACCTGACAGGCCTCCGCGTGCATATCTCGCTCCATGAGGGGGACCAGGCAGCCAGCATGAGCGTTACGTCTGCAACCACTGCGGCATATCCCGGGTCCGACGCGCTGTGGACGGCTGAGCGTTTCCATAATCTTGATGAACATCGTGCGGCGCTGTTGCGAGCGCGCCCGGCGCTGGCTTGGCGCTCGACGCAATTGGCGCAAGGCGCGGTGCGCGGCAGTGTCGTCTCGAGCCGGTCCGGGTCGGCCGTGGTCACATGTACCGCTGTGGATGGCAGCTTCGAAATGCGCGGCCCCGCTTCGACCGAACATCTGGTCCTGTCGCTGTCGCTCGAGTCCCCGACGCCCGGCATGCAGTGGATGCGACCGGCGCACGCCGGCATGGTCGGTGTTTTCTTGCCGAATCAGGATGTCGATACCATCAATCGGAACCGGGTCAGCTTTGCCGTCATCGATATGCCGCGCGACGAGCTTGAGCGGCGGGCCAGTCGACTGGGGATCGGTATCGATCCGGCGCGAATCGTGCGCAGCGGCGTTGTGCCGGGCCAGCTTGCCGCAGCGCCGCGGGCCTGGCTGTCGCGGCTGGTGGCGGCGCGCCATCGCGGCAAGTTGCGCCAACTGCCACCCGGTTATCAGCTCGATGACATGATCATCGCGGCGACGCTGGCGCAACTCGGCCGTAGCGCGTCGAATGAGGACCCGATGCGGCTGGGCGGCTATTTCCGCATTGTCGCCCGCGCTCGCGATTACATTCATGCCCATCTTGATCGCCCGATCGCGATCGATGATCTGGTTAGTGCTGCGTTTGCCTCACGTCGCACCCTCTATCGCGCCTTTGCCGAAACCCTGGGCGAAACGCCGCAAAGCTATATCCTCAAGCAGCGGCTGAACCGCATCCGTCACGATCTCGCCACGCCGGAGGAGGCGCTGCGCACAGTGACCGTTGTGTCCAACCAATGGGGCATCGCCGAGCTTGGTCGCCTTTCAGCGCGCTATCGTGAACAATTCGGCGAGCTGCCGCGCGAAACGCTGGCCCGGCGCAGCGTGGCGCTCGCCCTTCACGCGCGCTGACCGGCAAACAGGCACAATCTGCATAGCGGCTGCGGCAGGCAAACGCGCATGCAGTAGCCGTGTTGCGCTGACGAGGCGATCGATGGCAGCCGGTGTGATGGCTAGGGACGTAAATGGCGCAGTGAAAACCGCTCTGCGACCGCTGATGATGGCTTGGGCACCCGCCGCCCTGCTCGCCGGCTGCGCGGCGTCCGATGATAGCGCTGCGAACCGGACTGTCTGGGTGGCCGACGGGCCGCCCACCAACTGCATCAGCGTGCAGCAGATCCGGACGATGCGAATCATCAACGACCAGACCATCAATTTCGAAATGACCGGTGGTCGGGTGTTTCGTAATGACCTGCCCTTGCGCTGTTCAGGCCTCAGCTTCAACGCCCGTATCCGGCACAACAGCCGCACGTCGCAACTGTGCAGCCTGAATATGGTCACCGTCGACAGCTTTGGGTCCGGCCGCAGCGCGCCCAGCTGCCAATTGGGTCGCTTCCAGCCGATGCGACGCGCGCCGGCGCCAGCTTCGACGCCGGCGCCCTAGTCGCGATCGGTCATGGGTTTTCCGTCCGGCGTTGGCGCCATGCTGCGTACGGTCGCAGTCCTGGCCATCGCGATGGTCGCCAATCCGGCCTTCGCCGCCGGTGATGACACGCTCACCGGCGATTTGGGCGGCGCGCGCACCCGCCTCTCCGAAACCGGGATCACATTACGCGCCGATGCAACTGGCTTTGCCCAGGGCGTGGTCGCCGGTGCACCTGATCGCCGCTGGGACGGCTCTGGGCGCGCCGACGTGTTTGCCGATGTCGATAGCGGTGGCGTTGGCCTGTGGGTGGGCACCGGCTTTCATGCCCATGGCGAAATCCGCTTTGCCCAACCGACGAGCAATTTTGGCGGCCAGTTGCTGTCATCGAACACCGGGGCGCTGCTGCCGGTCACCGGCGAGGGGCGCTTCGAAGCCTCATCGCTCTATTTTAGCCAGCGGCTCGACACGCGGACCAGCCTCTTGATCGGCAAGATCAACGTCGTCGATCTGTTGGCGCGCGATCCGTTCTTCGGTGGTTGGGGCACCCAGCGGTTCATGAACCTGGTGTTCGTGGCGCCGCCGAGCGGAGTCGTGCCGCCGACGATCATGGGGGCCATGCTGGTGCATCGCGGCACACCAATCACGCTGAGCGTCATGGTCTTTGATCCGAACGACCGCACCGGCGATTATTGGGTGCGCGGCCTGTTCGCCGACGGCGTCAACATTTCGGTCGGGGCAACATGGGCTGGCAATGTCGACGGCCGCAACACCAGCATCGGCGTGACGAGCACGATCAGCACCAAGGCCGGGCAGGATCTGGGTGACATATTGTTGCCGCCGGGCCTCGAAAGCTCGACGCGCAAGGGCAGCTATAACCTCGCCCTGCAGGCCAGTCATCGGCTCGCCGAAAGCCCCACCGGCACCGGTCAGGGGTTGAGCGTTACGTTGAGAGCAGCGATTGCCGATGGGAACCCCAATGTCATCGAACAGTCGCTGACGGCGGGCATCGCCGCACATGGCATGATCGCGGCACGGCCGCGCGACAGCTTTGCCATCGGGGCCTTTTACTACAAGTTCAGCAACGTGCTGCAGGACACGCTGGCGCCACTCGCAAAGTTCGAGGACGAGCGCGGCATCGAGGCGTGGTACAGCTTTGCCCTCACTCCCTGGTTTCGGTTGACCACTGATGCGCAGCTGATCAGCCCGGCGCGCGGCAAGCAGCCGACGTCGCTGATCCTCGCCCTGCGCGGCAATGTGGCGTTTTAAGTTGTTGCAGCCCCCGGCTCGGGCAACAAGCGGCGCAACAATGTGAACGCATCGTGCCATTCGAAATAGCGCGGGACGCCATAGGTGCCGTGCGCCTCGGCAAAAGCGGCGTCGATAATCCGGTCAAAATCTGCCGCACGCAGCGCTTCGACCGTGGTCGGGATCGCCATCGCCGCATTAAGCTGACGGATCCGCGCGATGAACGCCGTCGCCAGAGCGTCGTCATCGTCACGGTCACAAGGCAAATTCACCAACCGTGCCAGTTGCGCCAGCCGCTGGTCGCAATTCGGGCGCGAGGCTTCGAGCACGAATGGCAGCAGGATGGCGTTCGCCAGGCCATGGGGCAGATGGTAGAGCGCGCCGAACTGGTGCGCGATGGCATGGACATAGCCAACGCCGGCGCGGGTGAAGGCCATGCCGCCGAGATATGACCCGAGCAGCATCGCCTCGCGCGCCGCCATGTCGCTGCCGTCACGGTGCGCTTGTTCGAGATTGCCAAGGATCAGCCGCGTCGCCGCAACGCCCCAGCCTTCGGTTTCGGGATAGGCAAGCGCCGAGACATAGGATTCGACCGCGTGCGTCAACGCATCCATGCCTGTCGCCGCCGTGACGCCGGCAGGAAGACCCAGGGTCAATTTGGGATCGAGCGCAATGCCGATTGGCAGCAGCCGGGGATCGATGATCGATAGTTTGACCCCCGCCTGCTTGTCGGAAATCACCGCGGCCATGGTGACTTCGGAACCTGTGCCGGCGGTCGTCGGCACGGCGTAAAAGGGCAAGCCGGGTTTGCGCGCCCGCGCATAAAGCCACAGCCCTGCCAACTCGCGCGGATGGCAATCATTGGCGTGGCAGAGGTTGATCGCCTTGGCGCAATCGATGGGTGAGCCGCCTCCGATGGCGAGAACGGCGTTGGCGCCAAACGCCTTCAGCCGCGCAATGCCATCGAGAACGATCTCGAAACCCGGATCGGGTTCGACATCGCTGAAGATTTCGACCGCGACGCCGGCTTCCTTCAGCGTTGCCAGCATGTCATCGGCCAACCCCAGCGACAGCAGTGCCTTGTCGGTGACCACCAGAACGCGCTGCAATCCCGAACTCGCCATCATCCGGCACAGCGCCAGCGATGAATCGGCGCCGACGAAACTCAAGGGCGTCGGAATGTCGAGCCGGGGCAGAATTGCCGCCGTGGCCGCAACGCGCAGCCGGCTTATGGCGTAGGTCTTTGCCATGTGGCGGCCCTTTCCGACAGTCAGCGGTTCAGAAACGCCAGCAGGCGATCGGCGCGCTTGCCATAGGGCGGCATCAGCAACTCCATCGGTGACCGCCGCGCCTGGCGGAAGATCGGCCGCAGCTTGGAAAAGGTCAGAAAGCCTTCATAGCCATGGTAATGGCCCATGCCGGATTCGCCGACGCCGCCAAAGGGCAGATCGTCCTGGCCGACGTGCAGCACGGCATCATTGACCGACACCCCGCCCGACATGATGCGCTCGATCAG
>JAAFIT010000231.1 GCA_013298745.1 Sphingomonadales bacterium | reverse complement strand
GCCTCAACGAAGGCATCTGGCCCGGCAAGCCGGCGCCTGATCCCTGGCTCGCACCGGCGATCCGCAACCGCCTCGGGCTGCCGGGGCTGGCGCGCTCGATTGGTCTTGCCGCGCATGATTTCGCCAGCGCCCTTGCGGCACCACAGGTGCTGATCACCCGGTCGCAGCGCGATGCCAGCGCGCCGTTGGTGGCGTCGCGCTTCTGGCTGCGGCTGCAGGCCTTCAGCGGTGGCTTGGTCGAGGACAAGGCATTGCTGGCGCTGGCGAGGAAGCTCGATGGCGATGGCCAGCCGAGCCCGGTGGCGCCCGCCAAACCGTCGCCGCCGACGGCGCGGCGGCCCGGCAAGCTTTACGTCACCGATGTCGACACGCTGATCGCCGATCCCTTTGCCTATTATGCCCGGGCGATTCTGGGCCTGAAGCCACTCGATCCCCTCGATCAGGACCCCACCGCGGCAACGCGCGGCACCCGCATCCATAGCGTTATGGAAGACTGGATCATCAGCGGCGCCGGCAGTCTCGCGCAATTGGCGCAAAAGGCCGAGGAAATGCTGTTCGCGGAAGGCAAGCAGTTCCCGTTGCTGCGCGCGCTCTGGGCGCCGCGCGCCCGCCGGGCGCTGCTCTGGGCCGGCGAGCAGGTGCTGGCGCGCGAGGCCGAAGGCTGGTTGCCGCTGGCGGCCGAAGCTGGCGGCGTGCTGACGCTGCGCAACGGCATCATCATCGAGGGTCGGGCGGATCGGGTCGATCGTGATGCCGCCGGCAGGCTGGCGATCATCGATTACAAGACCGGCAAGGCGCCCAATCCCAAGCGCGTGCGCGAGTTCCAGGCCAATCAGTTGCCGCTGCTGATGGAGATGGCGGCCAAAGGCAGCTTGCGGACGCGCGCCGGCGGGGTGCCGCGCGGCCTGCCCGAAGCCATTGCCTATTGGGAAATGCCGGGCGGCAAGGAACCCGGCAAGGTCATCGATGCGCTAAAAGGCAAACCGCCGCTGGCGCTCGACGATCATATCAAGGCGATGCTGGAGGAGGTCGAGGCGCTGACCAGCAGATATCTGCTCGGCGACGCCGAGTTTCGGCCCGATCTCAATCCCGGGCAGGGCTATGGCGATTATGATCACTTGGCGCGCGTCGCCGAATGGCTCGATCGGCCAGTGCCGCGGGTTGCGACATGAAGCCCACCACAAAATTGCTGCCGCTGAAGGCTGCGCAGGCCGAGGCCGCAGACCCGGCCGTTCACGCCTGGGTGGCGGCATCGGCCGGGACCGGCAAGACGCAGGTGCTGTCGGCGCGGGTGCTGCGGCTGCTGCTCGAAGGCACGGCGCCCGAGGCGTTGTTGTGCATCACCTTCACCAAATTGGCGGCAGCCGAAATGCAGGCGCGCGTCACCGATCGGCTGGCATTCTGGGCGCGGTGCCCTCACGAGATCCTCGAAAGCGATTTGCGCGCGCTGGGTGCCGCGACCGACGCGCTGACGCTAACCCGGGCGCGACGGCTGTTCGCGCAACTGCTCGATTCGCCGCAGGGTCTGGCGGTGCAGACCATCCACGCCTTTGCGCAAGGGCTCATCGCCAGTTTCCCGGTCGAAGCCGGGGTGGCGCCGGGGTTTGCGACGCTCGATGATCGCAGCAGCGCCGCGCTGCAACGCCGCCTGCTCACCGAAGCCATCGAGACGGCGACCGCGGAGAACGACACCGGCTTTCTCGATGATCTGGCGGCGATCAGCATCGATCAGGGCGAGATGCGGCTGGCCAAGGTCGCGGCACGGCTCGCGGAACATGGCGATGTGCTGGCAGCCTTGCCGTTGCTGGGCATCGAGCCGATGCTACGACGGCGCTTTGGCTTGCCCACCGATGGCGATGCTGCGGCGGCATTGGCGGCGGCGCTGGCGCGGTTCGATGCCGTGGGGCTGGCGCGGCTGGCGGCGGCGATGGCGGCCGATGGCGGCAAGACGGCGGTGGCGGCGGCGGCCAAGGCGCAGGCGTGGCTCGGCGCCGATGATCGTGCCGCGGCACTCGATCATTTGCGTGATTTTTTCCTCACCACCACCGGCAGTTTGCGCCTGCCGAGCGCGGTGCCGGCATCCGCAGACCGGGGCGACCCGTCGTTGCGACCGTTGTTCGTGCAGCTGGGGGAAGCATTGCTGGCGATCATGGCCGAACAACGCCTGTATGCAGCGGTGGTGCACGCGGCGCGGCACCTGCGCATCGGCAAGCGCCTGGCCGCCGATTGGCAGCAGGCCAAGGCACGGCTGGGGGTGATCGATTATGACGACATGATTGCCGCGGCGCGGCGCTTGCTGTGCGCCCCCGGTGCTGGCGAATGGGTGCGCTTCAAGCTCGATAATCGCATCGATCATGTGCTGGTGGACGAGGCGCAGGACACCAATCTGGCGCAATGGGAGATCATCGAGGCGCTGACCGAGGAGTTTTTTGCCGGCGTCGGGGCGCGTGACGTGCGGCGTACGCTGTTCGTCGTCGGTGATTACAAGCAGTCGATCTTCGGTTTCCAGGGTTCGGACCCCGATATCTACCGCGATCGCAAGGATCATTTTGCCGATCTTGCCGCCGCATCGGGCGTGCCGATGCGCGATGTGGCGCTCGACACCAATTTCCGCTCGGTCGGCGCGATCCTCGAGGTCGTCGATGCGACGATCGAGATGCTCGGGCCCGGCAGTTTCGACAAGGATGGCGTGCCGCGGCATGATCCCGAACGCAAGCCGGGGCAGGGCGCGGTGACATTATGGCCGCCGGTGCGCCCCGAAGCGGCAGCGGAAAGCGATGGCGATGATGACGAAACCCCGGTGCCGGGGCTCGAGGTCAAGCTGGCGCACCGCGTTGCCGATACCATCGCGCGCTGGCTCGACCCGGCCGATCCGCTGATCCTGCCGGCGCGCGGTGTGCCGGTTCGGCCGCAGGATATCCTGGTGCTGGTGCGCAGCCGCAGCGCTTTTTCGGCGGCGCTGGTGGCGGCATTGCATGTCAACCAGGTGCCGGTGGCCGGCGTCGATCGCCTGAAGCTGTCGGACCCGCTGGCGGTCGCTGATCTGCTCGCCTTGGCGCGCTTTGCCCTTCAGCCGGGCGATGATCTCAACCTGGCGGCGCTGCTCGTCTCGCCGTTCCTCGGGCTCGATCATGAGGTGCTTTACGCGCTCGCCGCCGATCGCCCCGGCACGCTTTGGGCCATGGTGCGCGCCAGTGACGATCCGCGCGTCGTCATGGCGCGCAATTGGCTGCTCGATCTGCTCGGCTTTGCCGATTTTGCTGCGCCGCACGAGTTTTTCGAGCGCGTGCTGTCCGGCCCCTTGCAGGGGCGTCGGCGACTGCTGGCGCGGCTGGGGGCGGAGGCGCGCGACGCCATCGATGCGGTGCTCGATCAGGCGCTGGCGTTCGAGGCCGCCAATGCCCCCACCTTGCAAGGCTTCCTCGCCTGGATCGACAATGACGATCTGGAGATCAAGCGCGATCCCGATGCGCCGCTGGCGGCCGTGCGGCTGATGACGGTGCACGCCGCCAAGGGCCTGCAGGCGCCGGTGGTGATCCTTGCCGACGCCACCAAGCCGCGCAAGAAAGAGCGCGAGGCGCCGCTGCTGATGCCCTTCGACAATGGCGCCGAGCTACCGGTGTTCCTCGCCAGCCGCAAGGGCCTGACCGGGCCGCTCGCCGATGCGCTGGTGGCGGAAGACGAAGCCGGCGAGCGCGAACATTGCCGGCTGCTCTATGTGGCGATGACGCGGCCGGAGGATTTGCTGTTCATCGGCGGCACGCTGCGCAGCAGCGACAAGCCGCCGCCGGAGGACAGCTGGTATGCGGAAGTCGAGGCGGCGATGCGCGAACTCAAGGCGGAGGAACGGCAGGCCGAGGGCTGGGACGAACCGGTGCTCGAATATCGCAGCGGCATCGCCAAGCCGCGCGAGCCTCTCACTGCGCCGACGCTCGATCCGGATGATGCGATCTCGCTGCCGGGCTGGGCCACCCATGCACCGGCTGCCGAGGCACGGCCGGCGCGGCCGCTCAGCCCCTCCGCTATCGCCGCAGATGATGTCGCCGCGCCGCCGCTGGGTGCCGCAGCGAAGGCGGCGGCAGCGCGCGGCGCCGCGCTGCACGCGCTGTTCGAACGCCTGCCCGATCTGCCGGCAGGGGACCGTCGCCGCATCGGCGAAGCCTGGGTTGCCGCCAATCACCCGCAACTCGATGCTGCGGCGACGACGCAGACGGTGCTGGCGATCCTCGATGATCCGGCCTTTGCCGATGTGTTTGCGCCCGATGCGCTGGCCGAAGCGCCGCTGGCGGCGGTGGTGGGCGACAAGGTCATCGCCGGCATCGTCGATCGGCTGCTCGTCGATGAAACGCGGGTGCGTGTCGTCGATTTCAAAACCGGCACGCGTGTGCCGGCGACGCCCGACGACGTGCCGGTGTTCTATCTGCGCCAGATGGCGGCCTATGTCGCGGCGCTGCGCGTGGTGTTTCCGGGGCGTGATGTCGATGCGGCGCTGCTGTTCACGGCCGGTCCGGCGTTGCTGGTGTTGCCCGATGCGCTGCTCGCCCAGCATGCCGTCAAGGACGATCGCGAGTTGAAGGATGGGCCGGACACGCCTATCTTCCCACAGTAACGATCAAAGGAGGCCCCCATGGCCACGAAGCACATTTCCGACGCCTCGTTCCACGCCGATGTGATCAGCAGCGAAAAGCCGGTGCTGGTCGATTTCTGGGCGGAATGGTGCGGCCCCTGCCGCCAGATCGGCCCGGCGCTCGAA
>JAAFIT010000230.1 GCA_013298745.1 Sphingomonadales bacterium | reverse complement strand
GGGGTCCCGGGTCGAGCCCGGGATGACAGTGATTAATTGGGGTCTGGGGCCAATGGCCCCAGCCGCCGGAGGCCCCTAAAAAGCCGCCGGAGGCCCTTAGTGGAGCCGGCGCTCCAGCCCGGCGATCGCGTCGTCGGTGAGCTGCGATTGCAGCGCCTTGTCGGCGTTGGCGGCGATCAGCGTGGCGGCGGCGGCGGTGACGCGGCGGGCGACATCGGCGCGGAGTTCGGCTTCGGCGGCGCGTTCGGCGGCGGCGATCTTGGCTTCGGCGGCGGCGGTGCGGCGCTCGATGGTCAGTTCGGCGGCCTTCTGGCTGGCGGCGACCAGTTCGGCGGCTTCGCTTTCGGCGCGGGCGACGATGGCGGCGGCGTCGCGGGTGGCGGCGTCACGGGCCTTGCCGGCGTCGGCAAGCAGGGTTTCGGCTTCGGCGCGAATGGCCTTGGCTTCGTCGAGCTGGCGCTTGACCCCGGCAATCCGGTCATCGAGCGCGCCGGCGATGCGCTGCGGCAGCTTGCCGAGGATGATGGCGAGGGCGAAGAAGATCGCCATCGACACATAGACGTAGAATTCGGCGCCCTGGCCAAGGAGCAGCGCTTCCTCGTGATGGGCGGCGACTTCAGTCCCGGCAGTTGTTTCGTTTTCGGCCACGAGCCAATCCTATTTCTGAGCCGAAAGAACGGCTTCGATCTCGGCCGTCGGCAACGTGAGGCCGGTCAGCCGGGTCACCGCTTCCGAGGTCAACTCGGTGGTGGTGGCAGCAAGCGTGGCGCGCGCCGCATCACGGGCACCCGAAAGCCGGGTGGCGGCTTCGGCCGCCTTGGTATCGAGCACGTCGGACAGGGCCTTCATGCGGCCTTCGGCGGCCTTGGCCGCCTCGGTCTGCGCCGCGGCGACGCGGGCCTGGGCGGCTTCACGCGCCGAAGCCATGCCATCGTCATAGCGGGTGCGAATCGAATCCGCCTCGGCCTTGGCGGCTTCGGCGGCATCGAGATCGCCCGCAACCCGCCCTTCACGCTCGTCGATGACGCGGCCGACCTTGGGCAAGGTCGGTCGCACCACGGCGAAGTAAAGCACCGCGAAAATCGCGGCGAGCCACACCAGCTGGGGCAGCCAATAGGCGGATTCAAACTGAGGCACGGACCGGTCTGTCCTTAGCCGAAGGCGAGCGCGAGCGCGACGACGGCGGCGATGAGGCCGAGCGCTTCGGTCACGGCGAAGCCGAAGATCAGGCGGGCGCCGAGCTTGTCAGCAGCAGCCGGGTTGCGCAGCGCGCCCGACAGGAACATCCCGAAGATGAGGCCGACGCCGATGGCAGCGAAACCGGCGCCCATGGCAGCAAGACCGGCACCGATCAGCTTGGCAGATGCAACGTCCATTGTAAGTCCTTCTCGATTAATCTGTTTTGGTTGGTTGTCGGGGTAATTTCGAAGAAACGCCTTAGTGCAGGTTGACGGCGTCGTTAAGGTAGATCGAAGCGAGCAGCGCAAACACATAGGCCTGCACCACGGCAATCAGCAGTTCGAGCGCCGTCAGCGCGACGTTGACGCCCAGCGGCACCAGCCCGAAGACATAGGGCAGCGCCTCGAACGAGCCGAGCGCGACGACAAAGCCGCCGAACACTTTCAGCAGCACGTGGCCCGCGGTCATGTTGGCGAACAACCGGATAGCCAGCGTGAAGGGACGCGACAGGAACGACAGGAATTCGATCAGCGCCACCAGCGGCAGCACGAACAGCGGCGTGCCTTCCGGCAGGAACAGCGAGAAGAAATGCAGGCCGTGCTTGGCAAAGCCGACGACCAGCACCAGCACGAACACAATGGCGGCAAGGCCAAAGGTGACGGCGATATGGCTCGTCGGCGTAAAGGCGTGGATGAAGGGGATGAGGCCGAGCAGGTTGCAGGCCAGCACGAAAATGAACACGGCGAAGATCAGCGGGGCATATTGCAGCCCTTCCTTGCCGACGTTTTCACGCAGCATATCGCGTATGAAATCATAGAGATATTCGACGGCGGCCTGGGCACGGCCCGGCACCAGCTGCGGCTTTGCCGTGCCGATATAAAGGAACGCCGCGACACAGAGCATCGCGATCAGCATCCACAGCGACGAGTTGGTGAAGGACACATCCTTCCCGGCCACGGCGAGAGGCACGATCCGCTCGATCGCAAACTGCTCCATCGGGTTCGCCATTGCGCTTCTATTCCCCGTCGAAATTCTTCTGCTGGCGCAACACGGACCGCAGGCCCGTGACAAACCCCAGCAACAACAACACGATCATTCCCCAGGGGCCGGTTCCGGCCCACCGATCAATGACCCAGCCGATAAACCCGCCGACAAGCATGGCACCGACGAATTCCGCCGCGACTGACCAGCCCCGGCTTTCCTCGCGCTTGATACCATCACGCTTCGACGCTTCGGCGGCGCGCGCTGCGGCAATGCGGCGCGCGAGCGCGTCATCGTCGTGGCGTGGCTGGGCCAAGGCGGGTTGATCCCTGTACTGCGACTTTGACTGCAAGTGAGGGTACACAAACAGTCGGTGGCCTCTGACAGCAATGCCGTCAAAGCTTGGCGCGGCGTCTATAGTCGGGGGGGCGGGCTGTCAACTCTTGTGCAGCGCGGCAAAGCCCGGCCGGCGGGGCCGCTGGGCTATGGGCGGTTAAGCAGCGCCAGCAGCGCCGTCGCCGCCGGCCCGGAGGACGCCGGGTTCTGGCCGGTGACCAGCAAATCATCGGTGACGACGTTGACACCCCAATCGGTCGTGCGGCGATAAAGGCCACCTTCGGCCTTGAGCAGGTCCTCGACGAGGAACGGCACGACCTTGGTCAGCCCGGCGGCATCTTCCTCGCTGTTGCTGAAGCCGGTGACGGCCTTGCCATCGACCAGCGATTTGCCATCGGGCGCGCGGGTGTGGCGGAACACCGCCGGAGCATGGCACACGGCGGCAACCGGCTTGCCGGCAGCGATCATCGCTTCGATGAGGGCAATCGAATCGCCATCCTCGGCAAGATCCCACAGCGGACCATGGCCCCCGGGATAGAAAACGGCGTCGAACGCGGTCACATCGATCGAATTCAGCCGCTGGGTGCTGGCAAGCGCGGCGATGGCTTCGATATCGGTATTGAAGCGGCGGGTATCGTCGGTTTGCGCATCGGGGGCGTCACTGGTCGGATCGATCGGCGGCTGGCCACCCTTGGGCGAGGCAAGCACCATCGCCACCCCGGCATCCTTGAAGACATAATAGGGCGCCGCCAGTTCCTCGAGCCAGAAGCCGGTGGGCTTGCCGGTGTCGCCAAGGCGGTCGTGCGAGGTGAGGACAATGAGAATCTGCATGGCGGGCTCCGGCCTGGGTGTTGCCCAAGGACGCGCCAGATGCGGCAAGGTTCCGCTATTCGGCCGCCAGCAGGCGTTCGGCGGCCTGCAAATCGACGCTGACGAGTTGCGACACGCCGGGTTCCCCCATGGTGACGCCATAGAGCCGGTGCATCCGGCTCATCGTCACAGCATTGTGAGTGACAATCAGGAAGCGCGTCGCGGTATCGGCAGCCATGCGATCGAGCAGGTCGCAGAAACGCTCGACATTGGCATCGTCCAAGGGCGCATCGACTTCATCGAGGACGCAAATCGGCGCCGGATTGGCGAGAAACAGCGCAAAGATCAGCGCCGTGGCCGTCAGCGCCTGCTCGCCGCCCGACAGCAGGGTGAGCGATTGCAGCTTCTTGCCGGGCGGCTGCGCCATGATTTCAAGGCCGGCCTCGAGCGGATCATCCGATTCGATCAGCGCCAGTTCGGCCTCGCCGCCGCCGAACAGATCGGTGAACAGCGTGCGGAAATGGCCGTTGACCGCGGTGAACGCCGCCGCCAGCCGCGCCCGGCCTTCACGGTTCAAACTGCCGATCGAGCCGCGCAGGCGAGCGATGGCGGTTTCGAGTTCAGCCTTTTCGGCGATGGTCTGCTTGGCCTGGGCTTCAAGCTCGCCCAATTCGATTTCGGCGCGCAGATTGACGGGGCCGAGGCGCTCTCGCTCCTCCACCAACGCGTCATGCGCCGCCGCCAGTGCCGTCGGATCGCCGGCTTCGTGGCTGAAGCCGAGCCTGCCCGGCAGCACCGGCGGCGGGCAACCGAAGCGTTCGCCCGAAAGGCGCTCGACCTCCAGCCGCGCCGCATCCTGATGTTCGGCCTCGGCACGGGCGGTGGCGCGGGCTTCGCGGGCGGCAGCGACGGCTTCATCGGCGGCGCGAGCCTGGGCGGTGAGCGTCGCAAGCGCTGCTTCGGCGCGCGCCAGCGCATCGGCGGCGGCGGCACGCGCCGCCTCGGCCGCGGCGGTGCGGCTGGCAACGCCGGCAATCTCGGCAGCAATCGCCTCGTCGCGGGTCGCAAGCGCGGCCTGTTCGGCGCGGGCCGCATCGGCGCGGCGGGCGAGTTCGGCCTGTTGACCGGCGCTGGCGTCGCGGCGGCGCTGCCATTCGGCGCGTTCGCCGGTGATGGCGGCAAGGCGGCGGCGGGCCGAATCGATGTCCCGGGCGCGGGCATCGGCAGCGGAGCGCGCGGCGGCGACGGCAGCGCGGGCCGTTTCAGCATCGCGGCGGGCCGTTGCCAGGGTCGTTGCGAGCGCCGCCAGCGCATCGGCAGCGGGGACGGCAGCGCGGGCGATCTCGGCTTCGCCCGCCAGTCGGGCGCTTTCGGCGGTGCTGCGTTCGATGGCGGCGGAAAGGCTGGCCTCTTCACCGGCACGGCGACTCGCGGCGGTTTCGGCCGCC
>JAAFIT010000023.1 GCA_013298745.1 Sphingomonadales bacterium | reverse complement strand
ACGGCGTCATCATGATCGCGGGCATCGGCGGGATCGATGGTGAGGAACGGTAGCGCGCGCAGATCCTCGCGTTCGCCGAGCGGCCGGCGGGCGACCTGCATGGCCTCCTCCAGCGCATTGTCGTCAAAGCGGTGCGGGATGCCCTTGGCGTGGATGGCGATGAGCGAGAAGGAGCGCGGCGCGAACGGATCGCCGAGGATTTCGACGACGCGGGCGGCCTGGCGCGGCGGCCGGCCGTGCGGCTCGGCGAGCACCAGATCGCCGGCCTTGGCGTCGCCGACGTCGCTGACCGACAGGTCACTGCGGGCGCGCTTGTCCACCGGCACGAGGCGATAGCCGGTGGCGTCCTTTCTGAGGATGCCGAGGACGAACTCCTCGGTCTTGGCGATCAGCTTCATCGGGAAGGCGGTGTAGCCGGCACCGCTGTCCTCGATGCGCGCCAGCAGGCGGTCCCCCACGCCGAGTGCGGCGCGGCGCTTGGCCTCGATGATCCGCACGCGCGGCGGCGGCGTACCGGTATCCCAGCGATCGGGCACCGCGACCGGGCCATCCTCACCGGCTTCGATGATGCGCAGCACCGTCACCTTGGGCAGGCCGCCGCCCTTGTGCAGCGTGCGGCCCGGCCCGGCTTCGAGCGCGCCCGAATCCTGCATGTCCTTCAAAAGCGCCTTCAGCGCGATCTTGTCCTGCGCGTGCAGGCCGAACGCCTTGGCGATCTCGCGCTTGCCGACCGCCGCCGGCGCGCCGCGAATGAAAGCGAGAATCGCTTCGGGGGTGGGCAGGCCGGCATGGGGGACGGAGGAGCGACGGGACATGGCGCAACCATGGGCGGCGGCGCGCAGGGATGCAACCGTGGTGGAATCTGGGGCGATTTGCCGCCCACGTCTTGAACAGCGTCGCTCGCCCCCTATCTGAAGCCCGGAACCACGAACCGGAGACGATGGGCGGCGCTGCCTTTGGGGGCGTTGCCGGACGGGCTCCACGAACCAAGGACGGAAAAGACAGTCATGGCGAAAGTTATCGGGATCGATCTCGGCACCACCAATTCCTGCGTTGCGGTCATGGAAGGCTCGGCGCCCAAGGTCGTCGAAAATGCCGAAGGCGCGCGCACCACACCGTCGCAGGTCGCTTTCACCAAGGATGGCGAACGCCTTGTCGGCCAGCCGGCCAAGCGCCAGGCGGTGACCAATCCCGAAAATACCATCTTCGCCGTGAAGCGCCTGATCGGTCGCGGCTTCAACGACCCCATGACCCAGAAGGACATGGCGCTTGTCCCGTACAAGATCGTCAAGGGCGGCAATGGCGATGCCTGGGTGCACGCCGGTGGCCAGGATTATTCGCCGTCGCAGGTCAGCGCCTTCATCCTCCAGAAGATGAAGGAAACGGCGGAAGCTTATCTGGGTGAAACCGTCACCCAGGCGGTCATCACCGTTCCGGCGTACTTCAACGACGCCCAGCGCCAGGCCACCAAGGATGCCGGCAAGATCGCCGGCCTTGAAGTGCTGCGCATCATCAACGAGCCGACCGCAGCTGCGCTTGCCTATGGCCTCGACAAGAAGACCGAAGCCAAGACCGTGGCCGTATACGATCTCGGCGGCGGCACCTTCGACGTTTCCGTGCTTGAACTGGGCGACGGCGTCTTTGAAGTGAAGTCGACCTCGGGTGATACCTTCCTCGGCGGTGAAGATTTCGATGCCAAGCTCGTCGAATTCCTCTCGGCCGATTTCAAGAAGGCCGAAGGCATCGACCTTACGAAGGACAAGCTCGCCCTGCAGCGCCTCAAGGAAGGCGCCGAAAAGGCCAAGATCGAGCTGTCGTCGTCGGCAAGCACCGAAGTCAATCTGCCGTTCATCACCGCCGACGCCACCGGGCCGAAGCATCTCGTCAAGACCATCACCCGTACCGATCTCGAAAAGCTCGTCCTCGACCTCATCGAGCGCACCCGCAAGCCGTGCCTCGATGCGATCAAGGAAGCCGGCATCAAGGCCAGCGACATCGACGAAGTCATTCTCGTCGGCGGCATGACCCGCATGCCGCGCGTCCGCCAGTTCGTGAAGGAACTGTTCGGCAAGGAGCCCAACACCAGCGTCAACCCCGATGAAGTCGTCGCCATGGGCGCTGCGATTCAGGCCGGCGTGCTGCAGGGCGATGTCAAGGACGTGCTGCTGCTCGACGTGACGCCGCTGTCGCTCGGCATCGAAACGCTGGGCGGGGTCTTCACCCGCATGATCGACCGCAACACGACGATCCCGACCAAGAAGTCGCAGACCTATTCGACCGCCGATGACAACCAGTCGGCGGTGACGATCCGCGTCTTCCAGGGCGAGCGCGAAATGGCCGCCGACAACAAGCTGCTCGGCCAGTTCGATCTCGTCGGCATCCCGCCGGCGCCGCGCGGCGTTCCGCAGATCGAAGTGACCTTCGATATCGATGCCAATGGTCTTGTCGCGGTCAACGCCAAGGACAAGGGCACCGGCAAGGAACAGCAGATCCGCATCCAGCCGTCGGGCGGCCTGTCGAAGGACGACATCGAACAGATGGTCAAGGACGCCGAAAAGTTCGCCGAAGAGGACAAGAAGCGCCGCGCCGTTGCCGAAGCCCGCAACCAGGCCGATTCGCTGATCCATTCGACCGAGCGCCAGTTGTCCGAACATGCTGATAAAGTGTCTTCGGACGTGAAGGGCGAAATCGAAACCGCAATTGCCGATCTGAAGGGTATCCTCGATGGCGGCGACGCCGATGCGCTGACTGCCAAGACCGCCACGCTGTCGGCTGCGGCGATGAAGCTCGGCGAAGCCATCTATACCGCCGAAGCCGCCAAGGCGGCCTCGCCGGAACCCGATGCACCCAAGGACGACAATGTCGTCGATGCCGAATTTTCGGACGTCGAAGACGACAAGAAGTAAGCCATGATACGCCCCTCCCGCCTGCGGGAGGGGTCGGGGGTGGGTGTTGCCCCGTTCGGGAAGATGCTGGCTGGGGGGCGCAACCCACCCCCAGCCCCTCCCGCAGGCGGGAGGGGAGCAGAGTTTTTCGATGAGCACCGAAATCGATTATTATGAACTGCTGGAATGTCAGCGCGGCGCCGATGATTCGACGCTGAAATCCTCCTATCGCCGGCTGGCGATGAAGTGGCACCCCGACAAGAACCCGGGGGACACCGCCGCCGAACAGAAGTTCAAGGCGATATCCGAAGCCTATGACGTGCTGAAGGACCCGCAGAAGCGCGCCGCCTATGATCGCTATGGTCATGCCGCCTTCACGCAAGGCGGCGGCGGTGGCGGCGCCGGTTTCGGTGGCGCCCAGGACTTCGGCGGCTTCACCGACATTTTCGAGAATATCTTCGGCGAGTTCATGGGCGGCGGCCGCCAGCAGCGCGGCCGCGGCGGCGCCCAGCGCGGCCAGGACCTGCGTTACGACCTCGAGATGACGCTCGAAGAGGCGTTTTCCGGCAAGGCCGCAACACTGACCATCGAAGTCGCCGCCGCTTGCGAGCCATGCAGCGGCACCGGCGCCAAGCCCGGCACCTCGGCCCGCCCGTGCACGACCTGCAACGGCGCCGGGCGCGTTGCGATGCGGCAGGGGCTGTTCGCCGTCGAACGCACCTGCCCGGCCTGCCATGGCGCCGGCCAGATCATCGCCGACCCGTGCACCAGTTGCAACGGCGCCGGTCGCGTCGAAAAGCAGAAGACCCTCAATGTCAACGTGCCGCGCGGTGTCGATGATGGCACCCGCATCCGTGTGGCGAACGAGGGCGAAGCCGGATCACGCGGCGGCCCGGCGGGCGACCTGTATCTGTTCGTCCATCTGAAACCGCACAGCCTGTTCAAGCGTGAAGGCACGACACTGTTCGCCATCGCGCCGATCTCGATCACCACCGCAGCATTGGGCGGCGAAATCGAAGTCCCCGGCCTCGATCGCGATGTCGCGGTCGTCAAGATTCCGCATGGCACCCAGACCGGCAAGCAGTTCCGCGTGCGCGGCCGCGGCATGCCGGCGCTCAATGGTGGCCAGGCCGGCGGCGGCTTCGGCGACCTCGTGGTGCAGGTCGAAGTGGAAACGCCGGTCAAGCTGACCAAGCGCCAGCGCGAGCTGCTCGAAGAGTTCCAGGCGCTCGAAGCCGGTGAAGAAGGCCGCAACAACCCGCGCCAATCGGGCTTTTTCGACAAGCTCAAGGATGCCTGGAACGATCTGACCGAATGATCGCCGGACGCCTCGCCGATCGACGCATCCTCGTTACCGGTGCCGCGCGCGGGCTGGGGCTGGCGATGGCGACGCGCTTCATTGCCGAAGGCGCGCGCGTCCTGCTCGCCGATGTGCTGGCTGACGAGGCACAGTCGCGCGCCGCTGAACTAGGACCAAGCGCTGCCGCCATCAGCTGCGACGTCACCCGTCGCGCCGACATCGCCGCCGCGACCGACGCGATTGTCACCCGCTGGGGCGGCATCGATGTGCTCGTCAACAATGCCGGCATCGCGCCGCGCGGTGACATTCTCGGCGAATCACCTGAACAGTTCGAGCGCGTTCTCGCCACCAATCTCACCGCCGCCTTCCACGCGACACAACTTGCTGTGCCGCACATGATTGCTGCGGCACACGGCGTCATCATCAACATGTCGAGCGTCAACGCCGTGCTCACCATCCCGACGCTGCTTGCCTACAACGTCGCCAAGGGCGGCCTTGACCAGCTGACTCGCAACACCGCCGTCGCGCTGGCGCCGCACGGCATCCGCGTCGTCGGCATCGCGCCCGGCACCATCCTCACCGATCTGGCGCGCCAGGCTGTGCTCTCCGACGATGCCGCGCGGCGGATGATCCTGTCGCGCACGCCACTCGGCCGCGCCGGCGAGCCCGAAGAAATCGCTGCGATCGCCGCCTTTCTGGCGAGTGACGATGCGAGTTACATCACAGGCGAGACGATTGTGGCCGATGGCGGGCGGATGGGGCTGAATTATACTGTGCCGGTGGCCGAGTGATGCCTCCGGCGGTTGGGGCCATTGGCCCCAAACCCCAGTTGTTTGGAATGGCTCGATCAAATGGGGTTTGGGGGCAATGGCCCCAGCCGCCGGAGGCAGATAATCACCTTCGGGGCTTTCCTCTCCGCGCCAACCCTGTCAAAGCCGCGCCCGCGCCGGGCGCCAGCAACAACGCCCGCATTAGGAGATGACCGTGATCGACGCTGAATGGTGGGACTATGACGACGCCACCGAGATGGCCGAAGCCGTTGCCGGTGATGTGGGCTTCATCATCGAGCAGGCGCTGGAAGCGCGCGGCCGCGCCATTGTCGCGCTGCCGGGTGGCGACACGCCGAAGGAAGCGCTGACACTGCTGGCGGCCCGCAAGATCGAATGGGCTGATGTCACCATCCTGCCGACCGACGACCGGCTGGTGCCGCCGACCGACCCGCGCTCCAATGTCGGCGCGCTGGCGCGGCTGTTCCTGCCAAAGAAAGCGCGCGTCGTGCCGCTGTGCGCCGGCGAGACCGATCCGCAGGCCGCCGGCCGTGCCGCCGATGAACGGCTGGCCGATCTCGAATGGCCGCTCGATCTCGCCTGGCTCGGCGTTGGCGCCGATGGCCATGTCGCCTCGATCTTCCCCGGCCCCGATTATGATGGCGCGTTGAACGGCCCCAAGGTGCGCCGCGCCATGGGCGTGCGCCCCGATCCGATGCCGGCCAACATGCCGGTCAACCGCGTGACGCTCACCAAGGCGGCGCTGGTCTCGGCGCGCACGGTGACGCTGGTGCTGACCGGCAAGGACAAGCGCAAGCTCGTCGAAAAGGCACTGAAGGACGGCGCATCAAGCCCGCACCCGATCGGCCGGCTGCTCGCCGATCTGGAAATCGATATCGATATCCACTGGTGCGCATAACGGCCGGGCTTGCGAACCAGCCAGTGCCGGTCAGATCCTGACCAAGCCGTTGGCGAGCAAGCTCTGTGCGCAATCGACGATCGATTCCGCGGCGGCACGGGTTTTCCACCCCAGCACCTTTTCGGCACGCGAGGCGTCGCAGCGGCGGGTCCGGCCGAGTTCGGGGACGACCATACGGACGGTGGGATCGAACAGCGCCGAAACCTTGAGCAGGAAATCCGGGAGGCCCCGCGTCGGCACCTTCTTCGCCTGGGCGCCGAGACGGAACTTCAGAATCTCGGCGATGTCCTTCATCCACAGGAACTCGCCCGAACCGAGGAAGCGTTCATTGTGCATGTTGGGCGCGGTCATGGCGCGGATGTGAAGGTCAGCAAGGTCGCGGACATCGACGATCGGGAAGCCGAGCCTGGGAAGCCCGGGGAGTTCACCGCCGAGCAGCTTCTTGACCACTTCCAACGAGGCGGAGAAATCCTTGCCAAGTACCGGGCCGAGCACGGCGCTGGGGTTGATCGTGACGAATTCCAGCGCGCCGCCTTCGCGGGCAATGAAATCCCGCGCGGCGCGCTCGGCGATGGTTTTCGACTTGATATAGGCATAGCTGTCGGGGCTGTCGGGGATCGACCAATCGGCTTCCGTGAACACCTTTTCGTTGCCGCGCTCGGCGCCATAGCAGATGGCGGCAGTGGAGCTGGTCATGACGACGCGCTTCACCCCGGCGTCGCGTGCGGCCTTCAGCGCGCGCAGGGCGCCGTCGCGCGCCGGGATGATCAGATCATCGGGGTTCTTGGGCTCGGACGTCGGGATCGGCGAGGCGATGTGGAGCATCAGATCGGCGCCTTTCGCCGCTTCGGCCCAACCGGCATCACTCATCAGATCGGCGGCGAACAGCTGCAGATCGGGGGTCCCCAGCGTGCGGCGCACCTCGTCGGCCCGGCCGAGGCTGCGGATGGTGCCGCGCACCGTCCAGCCTTGCGCGACCAGCTGCTGGATAGCGAAGCCGGCGATATAGCCCGACGCGCCCGAAACCAGTACGACACCTTTTGACATGCGACTTCCCTTCACCATCTTGGCGTGATAACAATCTGACAAATGTCGTATGATTTGTCAAATGCTACGCCCGACCGGCGCCGGGCCATTGTCGCTGCGGCGCTCGAGGCCTTTTCGCGCTTTGGCTATCGGCGCGCGGCAATGGCCGATATCGCCGCTGCCGCCGGGGTGTCGCGGCCGCTGCTCTACACGGTGTTTCCCAACAAGGCGGCGGTGTTCCGGGCGCTTACCGAAAGCCTGATGGCCGATGCGATTGCCGCTGCCGAAGCGGCCTGGGCGGCCGATGCGCCGAAGGCGGAGGGACTTGCGGCGGCGATTCTGGCGAAGGACCTACCGATCCAGCGTTTGCTCGCGGCAACGCCGCACGCGGCCGAGATTCTGGCCGAAGCCGAAACCTTGGCGGACGACGTGCACCGCGATGTCACGGCGCGGTTCCTGGCGCTGGTAACGGCGCGGCTGGGCGATGCTACGCTGGCGCGGCTTGTCGTCAATGCGGCTGACGGGCTGAAGCATGCCCGGCTCGATGAAGCGACTTATGTGGCCGATGTCACCCGGCTGGCAGCGTTGCTCGCGGCGACCTGATCGACGGCTTCAAGCGCCTTGGCGGCGTACATCACCGACGGACCGGCACCCATATAGACCGCCATCGCCAGCGCCTCGGCGATTTCGGCGCGAGTCGCGCCCTGCTTGAGCGCGCCTTCGGCGTGGTAGGCGATGCACGGATCACAGCGCACCGCGACGCTGATGCCGAGCGCGATCAACTCCCGTGTGCGGCCATCAAGAGCCTCGCCGCCATGCGCGGCGCGCGCCATATCGGCAAAGGCCTTCATGACATCGGGCGACGCCTTGCGCAGATCGCGCACGGCCCCATTCATGCCGCCGATGAGGGCTGACCAATCTTCGACCATCGTGCAGCCTTTCGGGTTATCGCGCGCCGCTGTTCCAGCCGAACACCGAATAGAGCGGACAGGTGCGCATCAGGCCGGTGAACAGCGGGACAAGCCCGAGCCAGCCCCAGGGCGTTTGCGGTCCGATGAAGACCAGCGACAACAGACCGATCCCGAGAATGATGCGCAGCACGCGATCAGCGCTACCGACATTTGTGGCAAACATGACGAGTCTCCCTTTACCCTGCGGCCATGTCGCCGCCGAGCGTGGGAATTGTCGCGTCGCCGCGCCGCGGCGGCTATACGGAATAGTGCATAGGGTACCGCGGCGTCATCCTGCGTACAGCTTGTCCAGCCGTTCACCATAAACCTGTTTCAGCACATGACGGCGGATCTTCAGTGACGGCGTCATCTGCTGGTTGTCAGTGGTGAAGGCTTCGTCGGCGATGATGACGCGGCGGACCTTTTCGATGACCGAGAGCTTGGCATTGACGCGGTCCACCGCAGCCATGACAGCACGGTGGAACTCGGGTTCCTTGGCGAGCTTCTTCAGGTCCGCCGGCATGCCCATTTCGCGCGCCCAGCCGAGCGCCCATTCGGCTTCGGGGACGACCACGCCGACGAGATAGGGCCGCTTGTCGCCATAGACCATCGCCTGGGCGATCTCGTCTTGCAGTGTCAGCATGCCTTCAACGCGTTGCGGCGCGACATTGTCGCCCTTGTCGTTGATCAGAATGTCCTTCTTGCGATCGGTGATCACAAGGTGGCCATCCTTGTCGAAATGGCCGATGTCGCCGGTCAGCAGCCAGCCGTCCTGCAGCACGCGGTGGCTTTCGGCGTCGTTCATCCAATAGCCGTCCATCACCAGTTCACCGCGGACACAGATTTCGCCGTCAGCCGCAATCTTCACCTCGACGCCCTCAAGCGGCGGGCCGACGGTGTGCATCTTAAGCCGCGCCCGCGGCCGGTTGCACGAAATCACCGGGCCGGCCTCGGTCTGCCCATAGCCTTGCAGGATGGCGATGCCGATCGCCGAGAAGAAGATGCCGACTTCGGGGTTGAGCGGCGCGCCGCCGGCAACCAGCCCTTTCAACCGGCCACCGAATTTGGCGCGGATCGACTTGCGGATCGTGCGTTCCAGCGCGGCATCGAGCAGCTTGTCGGCGAGGCTCAACGGCTCGTTGCGCGCTTCCTTGCGCGCCAGCCGCAGCGCCTGGTTAAGCAGGGTGACGGCAACACCGCCCTGTTTCTCGATCTGCTTGGCGATGCGGGTGCGCAGCACTTCGAACAAGCGCGGCACCACGACCATGAAGGTCGGCTTCGCCTCCTCGATATTGGCGGCGAGCTTTTCGAGGCCTTCCGCATAGTAGATCTGCCCGCCCATCCCCATCGGCATGTACTGGCCGGCTGTGTGTTCATAGGCGTGGGAGAGCGGCAGGAAGCTGAGGAACAGCTCACCCACCGGCGAACCCGACATTTCCGGCGGGTCGAAATCCTGTTCGATGACGGTGATGGCGCCAGCGATATTGCGCATGATGGCGCCATGATGTTGCCGCACGCCGCGCGGCGCGCCGCCAGTGCCACTGGTGTAGATCAGGCACGCCAGATCGTGGCGCTGCATCGTCGCGCGGGTGCGTACCGCGGCGCGATCGTCGACAAGGCTGCCGGCGCGAGCCGCGAGCAACGCGTCCCATTGGTGCACACGCAGATCGCTGTCGCTGCGTTGCGCATCCTTTAGATGGTCCATGCCGATGACGATGCGGCAATTCTCGCTGGATGCCACCGCCGGCAGCAGTGTCGCCGCCAGCTTGGGGCCGGAAACGATGACGGCGCGAGCGCCGGAATTGCCAAGGATATGAGCGTGGTCGGCCTGGGTGTTGGTGGTGTAGGCCGGCACGGTGATGGCGCCGGCCGCCATGATCGCCAGATCCGCCAGGCACCATTCGGGGCGGTTCTCGCTGACCAGCGCCACCCGGTCGCCGCGCTTGATGCCGAGATCGATCAGCGCCGCCGACAGGCTGGCGACGATGTCGCGCGATTCGGCCCAGCTGATCGATCGCCATGCGCCATCGATCTTTTTCGACAGGAAGGGCGCATCGCCACGCTCCTCAGCCACATCGAGGAACATGGTGACCAGATTGGGCCAGGCGTCGACTCGCGCCGCGATCTTGGCGGGGCGCAGCGGTGGCAGTTTCGGGGGAGCCATTGCGATCCTCCTCAAAAACCCGCCGCGACGCCTTCGCTGCGCGGATCGACACCACCGCGCCAGCCGCTGCCGACACGTTCGATGCCATTGGCCTTTAGCGGCAGCGGGAAGGAGACAACCTTGTGGCCAAGCTTTTGCAAGGCCGGGATCATCGCCACCAGTCGTTCGCCCTGCGGCCCGGCTTCGACCACCACCAGATCGTCGTTGACATAGATTTGCGGCAGCGCAATCGCGTCACCGACGGGCAGTTTCCAATCGAGCACCCCGACAATGGCCTTCGCCACCTGCGCCGGAATGGTCATGCCGCCGGCCGCGCCGATGGCGAGGATCGGCTTGCCGCTGGCATCATAAACGATCGTTGGCGACATCGATGACCGCGGCCGCTTGCCGCCCTGGACGCGGTTGGCGACGAGCGCGCCCTTTTCCGATGGCTCGAAGCTGAAATCGGTGAGTTCGTTGTTGAGCACCATGCCGCCCGCCACCAGCGAAGAGCCGAAGCTGCCTTCAACCGTCGAGGTCAATGATGCGACATTGCCGGCCGCATCGACAGCGGCAAAGTGCGTCGTCGATGGGACTTCGCTGCCCGGCGCCATGGTGCGGGGCTTGGCGCCCTTGGGCATGCCGGCAGGAGCCTTGGGCATGGTCGCATCGGCCTTGATCAAGGCGCCGCGGCTTTTCAGATAATCGGCAGCGACCAGCCCTTCGACCGGCACCGGGACGAAATCGCCGTCGCCGCCGTACATGGCACGGTCGGCAAAGGCGAGGCGCTGGCTTTCGGCGATCAGGTGCCAGGCGACCGTACTGTCAGGGCCGAGCTTGGCCATGTCAAAGCCTTCGAGCTGCTTGAGGATCGCCAGAACGGCAATGCCGCCCGCCGAAGGCGGCCCCATGCCACAGACCTTGTAGCGGCGATAATCAGCGCACACCGGCGGCCGTGCCTTGGCTTCATAGGCCGCCATGTCGGCAAGCGTCATCGACGACGGGTTGGTGGGCGCCGTCGTGACGCGGGTGACGATCGCCTTGGCCGTTTCGCCCTTATAGAAGGCATCCGGGCCACCCTTGGCGATCGCTTCGAGCGTCTGCGCCAGCGGTTCATTGATGATGCGCGTGCCTTCACCCTTTGGCGTGCCATCGGCGTTGAGGAACAGCGCAGCCGCTTCCGGGCTGCGCGCCAATGTCTTGGCGCTACCTGCGATAGCGCGGGCCATCCGCGGCGAAACGATATAGCCATTGCGAGCGAGATCGATCGCCGGCTGGAAGATCGCCGCCCAGGGCAGCTTGCCGAGCTTTTCATGCGCCAGCGCCAGCATCGCGACATTGCCCGGCACGCCGACGCTCTTGCCGCCCGGCACAGCTTCGCTGCGCGGCTGCGGCTTGCCATCAACGCCCATGAACAGGTCCTGGGTCGCCGCCAGCGGTGCCTTTTCGCGACCGTCAAAGGTCAGCGGCGTCTTGGCCTTGGCGGGTTGATAGACAAGCAGGCCACCGCCGCCGATCCCCGACGACTGCGGCTCGACCACCGTCAGCGCCAGCATGGTCGCGCCAATGGCGTCCATGGCGTTACCACCCTGCTTCAGCATTGCAATGCCGGCGGCGGTGCCGCGCGGATCGGCCGCTGACACGGCGTTGGCAGTGAGCGCCGGCGCATCGGGCGCCTTGGCGACAGCGGGGATCGCCATGGCGGAGACGAGCGCCAGCAGTGGCAGGGTGAGGAAGGATTTGATCATGGCCAGACCATAGCGGGGGGATTGCTGGCGGCAAGAGGCTGCGGACCGAGCCTCATATTGACGGCAGGTCCTTTTGCAGCACCACGACATCGGATTGCCGATAGCCGAGCCGATCATAAAATCCGATCACCCCGGCATTGTCGGCACGGACCATCAGGTTGAGCCGGACGACGCCGGCTGCGGCACACCAGGCTTCGGCGGCGGCCATCAGACGGCGCGCCACACCCTGACGCTGTGCCGGGGCAGCGACGGCGAGATAATAGACCCAACCGCGGTGGCCATCGTGCCCTGTCATCACTGTGCCGATTAGCGTGCCGTCGTGACGCGCCACAAGGATCGTCGAGGCTGGCCCGGCCAGCGCGCGCTGGGCATCGGCGACGGGGTCGTTCCAAGGCCGCGTCAGCCCGGCCGCTTCCCATAGCGCTGCCGCTGCCGAAATCTCGGCGTCGGCCAGAACGCCGATCTCAGCCTCGGATTCAGGCACCGACCGCCGCCGCCACACTGGCAAAGCCATCACGGCGCAACAGCGCCGCCAGCTCGGTCTTGATCCGCTGCACCAGCCTCGGCCCTTCATAGACCAGCGCCGAATAGAGCTGCACCGCGCTCGCCCCGGCGCGAATCCGGGCATAGGCATCGGCGCCCGAGGCGATGCCGCCCGCCGCGATCAACGGCAGCGCCCCGCCGGTTGCCCGTGCAAAGCCTTGCAATGCGGCGAGCGCCAGCGGTTTCAACGGTGCGCCCGACAGGCCGCCGGTCTCGCCGGCATGGACGCTGGCGAGGGGAGGCCGCGAAATCGTCGTGTTGGACACGATCAAGCCATCGACCCCGCCATCGAGCGCGATACGGGCGATGGCATCGAAATCCTGCGGCTCGAGATCGGGCGCCACCTTGACGAACAAAGGCACCGCGATATTGCCGCGCGCTTCGATCACCCGCGCCACCAGATCGGCCAGCGCCGCGCCGTCCTGCAACGCGCGCAGACCCGGCGTGTTGGGTGACGAAATGTTGACGGTGACATAGCTGGCGAGCGCTGCCGCCGCGCGGACGCCGGTCACATAATCGGCAGCGCGATCACTGGCATCCTTATTGGCGCCAAGGTTGATACCGACAATGCCAGAGCGCCCCCGGCGCGCCTGAAGCCGCACCACAGCGTGTTCGAGGCCGCGATTGTTGAAGCCCAGGCGATTGATGACGGCATCATCCTCGACCAGCCGGAAAATGCGCGGTTTGGGGTTGCCGTCTTGCGGCCGCGGCGTCACCGAGCCGCATTCGACGAAGCCGAAACCCAGACGCAGCATCGCATCTGGCACCATCACATCCTTGTCGAACCCCGCCGCCAGCCCGATCGGATTGGGCAGAGCGAGGCCAGCTAGCGTCGTTGCCAGAATCGGATCATCGGCCGGCGCGCGCGGCACCAGCCCGGTGCGCAACGCCATCAGCGTGGCGTTGTGCGCGGTTTCGGGATCGAGCGCGAACAGCAGTGGGCGAAGGGCAGCAAACATCGCGCTCTTGTGACGGGGGAACGCGCCG
>JAAFIT010000229.1 GCA_013298745.1 Sphingomonadales bacterium | reverse complement strand
ATGGCGCCAGCGCGCGCCTTTTCTTCCGACATGTGGTTGATGCCGAAGAACTGGTTGTCGCCGAACAGCAGGCGATCCATCACGTGACCCGTCATTAGCGACGCCCCATCAATTTGCCAATCAGGCCGGTTTTCACCTCTGGCGCGGCCGGCGGGCGATAGCTCGCTTCGACAGCGCCATCATTGGCAATGAACATTTCCAGCGTCCGGTCAGTCGCAACGGCGCTGGCGAAATTATTTTCACAATCGGTGTCACCGGCGATGATCGATGCGATCCAGCTATCGATCTGCGCCGAATATTCTTCGCCGCGCAGATAGAAATCGACCGGCTCGGTCAATTCGGTCGTGTAGCGGACGTTCCACCCGGGCTCATACCCCGCCGGCAGCGAATCCTGATCGTCGCGCAGGAACAACTGGATTTCCTGCCGATCGGCGTAAAGCCGGCCGCCCGTGCCCCAGAGCGACAGCCGCGTCGTCATCTTGCGGACCGAGGTGTCGGTCCAATCGACCGATACCTGCGCTGTCATGCCGCCCGCGTAGCGCAGCGTTCCATAGACCTGGTCATCGGTCTCGGCCGAGAAGACCGGGACAAGGGCGGCGCCCGAAACGGTGTCCGGCGCGCCGAACAGCCAGGTGACGAGATTGATCGGGTGCGCAGCATAATCATAAAGACAGCCGCCACCCTGGTCGCGCTGGGTCCGCCAGCTGGCGCCCTTTGGCTTGGTGACAACAGCGCCATAGGCTTCGGCGAGGACGTGCGTGACCCGGCCGATTGCGCCGGCGTCCACCAGACGCTTGACCTCGCGGAACGAGCCGACAAAGCGGTTGTGGTAACCGACCTGGCAAACCCGGCCCTTTTCGGTGGCGAGCTTTGCAAGTGCGGCACCATCGGCTTCGCTGAGGCAGAATGGCTTTTCACAAAACACATGGAGGCCGCGGCCGCCATTGGCCTCAAGCGCGGCCTTCACCATCGGCGCGTGCAGCACGGACGGCGTTGCGATGAGCACGGCATCGAGTTGGGCTTCGGCGAGCATCTTGTCGAAATCGGTGTAACCGACCAGGCCCGTGTACTTGCCAAGCACATCGAGGACATAAGACGCGCTGTCGCAGATTGCGGTGACTTCCACATCCGGATGCGCATTGATGACGGACAGATGGGATAGCCCCATCTTGCCCATTCCGACGACGCCGACGCGAACCAAAGCAGCCTCCATTTTCCTATCATCGGCCAAGCGCCCTGAGGGAGCGGCCGCGTCATGCGCGGCGTCTTATGCCATGTTCGCATTTGCAACAAGTAGGGTTGACACGACTGCCGTCACCGCCATCTAGGGACCACCAAAGCGGCAGCCAGCCGTTAACCGCCGCATGAACAAGGCTTAGTGGAAAAAGGGAGTCGGCAGCTTGGCGAAACGACCGTTGCGGGTTCTGGCGGTTGCGTCAGGCGGAGGCCATTGGGTGCAACTGCTGCGTTTACGCCCGGCATGGGAAGGCTGTGATGTCTCCTATGCGACGGTCCATGCCGATTGCTCGGCCCAAGTTTCCGGCGCGCGCTTCTTCAGCTTTCGCGACGCGTCCCGCAAGAATCCTGGCAGCTTCTTCATCGTCGCGTTCCAATTGCTCCGCGCGGTCTTGACGGTGCGTCCCGATGTCATTGTGACCACCGGCTCTGCACCGGCGTTGATTGCCATATTGTTCGGCAGGATAATCGGTGCCCGCACCTTGTGGATCGACAGCATCGCCAATTCGGAACGCATGTCATCATCGGGGCTGCGGGCCCGCAAGATCGCGCACATGTGCGTGACACAATGGCCCGAACTCGCCGCGGAACCGCGGCCACATTATTGGGGGAGCGTGCTGTGACCGATACGCCCGCCGTTTTCGCGAGCGTTGGCTCGATGTTCGCATTTGACCGTTTCGTGCGCGCGGTCGATGATTGGGCGGCACTGCATCCTGACGTTCTGGTGGAGATCCAGATCGGCAGCGGCGAGTATGAACCACGCCATGCCCGCTTCGTGCGGATGATGCCGCCGTCGCTTTATGCCCGCCGGATTGCCGACGCGCGGCTGTTCATCGCCCATGCCGGCATGGGTTCGATCATCGGCGCCATCGAAGCCGGCAAGCCGTTGCTGATGATGCCGCGCCGCATGGACCAGGGCGAACACACCACCGACCACCAGTTCGCGACGGTCGCCAAATTCCGCGATCGCGAAGGAATGCATGTTGCCGATGATGCGCCGGCCCTGCATGCCGCAATTGATCGGCTGCTCGCGACCGGCAGCGCCCCGCCCGCCCCGATTGATCCGTTTGCAACGCCTGAACTGCTCGACCGGGTGCGCCGCTTCATCTACGGGTCTTCGGTGTGAGTCTGATCGCGCTTCAGCCGGGCCGCGATGCGGCGCATTGGCTGCTGACGGTAACGCCGCAACTTTCGGTTGGGCACCCTGACAATCTGTTCCTGTTCGGCGGCGCCGGCATGGCCGCCGGGCTTTCGGCGATCGAGGCCACGACCGGGCGACCGACAGTTTGGGCGGCTGCGCAGTACCTGTCCTACGCTCGGCCGGGACAAACCCTGACGCTCGATGTGCTGGTGCCGGTTAACGGCAAATACACCAGCCAGGCGCGGGTGGTGGTGCGCGATGGCGACAATGAAATCCTGACGGTCAATGCCGCGCTCGGCACCAGGCCCGATGCGCCCGAGGCACAATGGGCGGTGATGCCCGATGTGCCAGCCCCTGAAGCTTGCCCGGTGATGGACTATAACTGGGTGCGACGGCCAGACGATCTCAACGCCAGCTTTCACAAGCGCGTGGCGGCGGGACGCTTTGGCGCCGCCCAGAGCGAAGGCGGCCCCAGCCCCGATGGTGTGGCGCGGCTGTGGGTGCAGCCACAGGATCCGGCGGCGCCGATCGATCGTATTGCGCTGGCGGTGATGGCGGATTTCCTGCCGTCGGGCATCGGCAATGCGCTCGGCACCGCAGCGGGTGGCAACAGCCTCGACAATACCATCCGCTTTGCGCGCATCGTGCCGACCAAATGGGTCCTGGCCGATATCCGCATCCATGCCGCGTCGCAGGGCTTCGTCCATGGTCGGCTGCATTTGTTTGCGCAAAGCGGCGAATTGCTGGCGACGGCCAGCCAGTCGATGATCCTGAGGGTGCGCTGAGGCCGCCAGTATAGGCGGAATCACGAGGTTACCGGCGGTTACGGCAGCGTTACCATGCCGCATGATCCATCGCACCCTGCCCCTCCTCGCCCTTGCTCTTTCGGTCAGCACCGCGGCACTCGCTGCGCCGGTCGCTTCGCCTTCGACCATCGCCGACAATGCCAAGCTGGCAGCGACGCTCAACTGGGATGACAAGCTCGATTTCGATTTCGCCAGTCGCGGCTATCTCGGCGGCCCGGCCGATCCGGTGGTGCGCGACCGCAATGGCGCAATGATCCGCGATTTCCGCGAGGACGCCGTGTTCGATGGCCCGGCGCCCGCCACCGTCAACCCCAGCCTGTGGCGCAACGCGACGCTGCTCGCCAAGCACGGCCTGTTCCAGGTACAGGACGGCATCTGGCAGGTGCGCGGCTATGATCTGTCGAACATGACGATCATCCGCGGCAAGACCGGCTGGATCCTTGTCGACCCGCTCACCACCGCCGAGATTGCTGCGGCCGCACTGGCGCTGGTCAATGAAAAACTGGGGACCCGACCGGTCACCGGGGTGATCTACACCCACAGCCATGGCGATCACTTCGGTGGTTCTGCCGCTGTCGTGTCGATGGCCGACGCCGCTTCGGGCAAGGTGCCAGTGGTGGCGCCCGCCAACTTTGTTCAGGAAGCCATCTCCGAAAACGTCATCGCCGGGCCGGCAATGACGCGCCGGGCCGACTACATGTTCGGCTGGCTGGTGGAGCGCAGCCCGACCGGGCATGTTTCATCCGGGCTGGGGCCGACACGGGCGCGCGGCACGGTGACGATGGTGCCGCCCAATGACAGCATCACCAAGACCGGCGATGTGCGCATCATCGACGGCGTGCGCTTCGAATTCCAGCTGACGCCCAACACCGAGGCGCCAGCCGAAATGAACTTCTATCTGCCCGACATGAAGGCGCTGTGCATGGCCGAAAACGCCAATGGCGCCATGCACAATCTGTTGACACCGCGCGGCGCGCTGGTCCGCGATGCGCGCGGCTGGGCGGATTATCTTGTCGAGGCGCGGCGGCTTTATGCTGGCAAGTCCGATGTGGTGTTCACCTCGCACTTCTGGCCGCGTTGGGGATCCGACGAGATCGGCCGCTATCTGCTGCTCCACGCCCAGGCCTATGCCTTTGTTCACAACGAGAGCGTGCGGATGATGAACAACGGCATGAACGCCACGGAGATCGGCGAAGCGATTGCCCTGCCGGCACCACTGGCGCGCGCCTGGTTCAACCGGCCCAATTATGGCTCGCTGAAGTTCAACGCCCGCGCTGTGTTCCAGCGCTATCTCGGCGCGTTTGATGGTGATCCGGTCAACCTTGATCCGCTGCCGCGTGGTGACGCTGCGGCGCGCTATGTCGCGGCGATGGGCGGCCAGAAGAAGGTGCTGTCGCTGGCAAAGACCGCCGCCGACAAGGGCGATGATCGCTGGGCGGCAACGCTTCTCGGCCATGCTGTCCGCGCTAACCCGACCGACACCAAAGCCAAGGAAGCATTGGCGCAGGCCTTTGAACAGCTTGCTTTCCGTGCCGAAGCCTCGCCGTGGCGGGATTTCTATTTGTCAGGCGCCAA
>JAAFIT010000228.1 GCA_013298745.1 Sphingomonadales bacterium | reverse complement strand
TTGGCCTTCATGTCACGTCTCCCGAAAAAGGATAAGGGATTATGCCGCAGGGGCGGGGCGAATGTCATCCTCTTGCTGCGTTTCGAAGCGATCGGCCTTGCGAAGTTCGGGGAAGCCCCAGGCCCAGATTCCGGTCACAGCAACTGCCGCGACCCCGCCGAAGACGACCGATTCGACCGGGCCGAACCAGGCAGCGGTGACGCCGCTTTCAAACTCGCCGAGCTCGTTGGACGCCGAGACGAACAGCATCGACACCGACGATACGCGGCCGCGCATCGCGTCCGGCGTATGCAACTGAATCAACGATCCGCGCACATACATCGAGATCATGTCCGCCGCGCCGAGCACGACAAGCGCCGCGAGGCTGACGCGCATGTTGGTCGACAGCCCGAAGACGATCGTCGCAATGCCGAACAGCCCGACGCAGAGGAACATCACCGGGCCGACATTGCGGCTGAGCGGCCGGAACGCCAGCACCAGCGCCGTCACCGCCGCCCCAACCGCGGGTGCGGCGCGCAGCGGCCCCAGCCCCTCGACCCCGACATGCAGGACATCGCGGGCATAGACCGGCAGCATCGCCGTGGCGCCGCCGAGCATGACGGCGAACAGATCGAGGCTGATGGCGCCGAGCACAATGCGGTTGTTGCGGACATAGCCGAGCCCTTCGACAAGGCTGCGCCACGGCGACATCGTTGCAGGCGCCGGGCGCGGTACCGCCGAAATGGCAAACAGCAGCAGCAGAGCGCCGGCGAACAGCACCGAGGCGGTGAGGTAGGCGGTCTGCGGGCTGACGGCGTAAAGATAGGCACCAAGCGGCGGTCCGACGATAGCGCCGGTCTGGAAGCTGATCGAATTCAAGGCGATCGCAGCAGGCAAGATATCACGTGGCACCAGATTGGGGGCCAGTGCCGATAGCGAAGGTCCGGCGAAAGCGCGGCCGATGCCGATGATGAAGGCGATGATGAACAGCAGTTCGATGGTGATGGCATCGTGGAGCGCCAGCCAGGCCAGCGTACCGGCGCAGACGAGTTGCAGGGCCACCGCGGCACGGGCGATAAAGCGCCTGTCGACGCGATCGGCGACGACTCCGACAATGAGGGTGAGGCCGAACAGCGGTACAAACTGCACCAGCCCGACCATGCCGAGCCGGAAGGCGGCATCGCGCGGCGCCATCGTGGCGCGGGCGAGATCATAAACCTGCCAGCCGATGATGATGACCATCATCACGCTCGCCATGGTCAGCACGAACCGCGCCGCCCAGAAGGCGCGGAAATTGGGGATCAGGAACGGCAGAGGGATACTGGCCACGATGGCTTGGGTGTAGGGGCGGCGATGGTGTCGGGCAACCTCAACCGATCATTTCAACAAAACTGTCGAGCACCCGCTTGGCGCCAGCGTGTTCGAAATCGATTTCGAGCTTGTTGCCGTCGATGGCCGTCACCACGCCATTGCCGAACTTGCTGTGGAAAACGCGCGCGCCGACCGCGACGTCGCTGCGACCCTTGAGGCCGACCGACACCGCGCTGGCGCGGGCTTCGAGCACTGGACCACGCGCCGCACCCTGAAACCCTCCCTGTGCCGCCGCGCGGTTCCAGCCCGGCCCGCGCCCGGTGCCGCGCGCGACATCGCCGAACGGATCGCCGCCGGCGCCGGAATTGGCCAGCGCGGCGCGCCACAGGCTGGGGCCGCCGGCCATCGTGCTCGACACGTCGATCTCGCCGGGCGGCAGTTCGGAAATGAAGCGTGACGGGATGGCGGCTGTCCATTGCCCATAGATCTGCCGGTTGGCGGCGTGGAAGATCGTCGCTGTCTGGCGGGCACGCGTGATGCCGACATAGGCGAGGCGGCGTTCCTCCTCCAGAGCCTTGCTGCCGCCTTCGTCGAGCGCGCGCTGGCTGGGGAAGACGCCTTCCTCCCAGCCGACGAGGAAGACATGATCGAACTCCAGGCCCTTGGCGGCGTGCAGCGTCATGATCGTCAGCTTTTCCGATGCGTCCGACGCGTCATTGTCCATGACCAGGCTGACATGTTCGAGGAAGCTGGTCAGCGACGGATAATCCGCCATGGCGCGAGTAAGCTCGATGAGGTTTTCGATGCGGCCATCGGCTTCGGTGGATTTGTCGGCCTGCCACATCGCGACATAGCCCGATTCCTCGAGGATGACGCGCGCCAGATCGGCGTGCGGCAGATCAGCGGCCTGCTCGCGCCAGCGCGCCAGATCGGCGAGCAGGGCCTTCAGCGACCGCCGCGCCGCAGGCGTCAGCGCGTCGGTGTCGACCAGCGCCGCGGCCGCCTGCGGCAGCGGCCGGTCCATCCGGCGGGCCTCTGCGTGCAGTGCCCCCATCGCCTTGTCGCCCAAGCCGCGCTTGGGCACGTTGACGATGCGTTCGAACGCCAGCGCGTCATTGGGGGAAGCGACAATGCGCAGATAGGCGAGCGCATCGCGGATTTCAGCGCGTTCGTAAAAGCGGAAACCGCCGACGATCTTGTAGGGCAGGCCGGTGGCGACGAAGCGGTCTTCAAAGGCGCGCGTCTGGAACTGGGCGCGGACGAGGATCGCCATGTCGTTAAGCGAGGCACCGTCGCGCGACAGTTGCTCGGCCTTGTCACCGACCAGCCGTGCCTCCTCCGGCCCATCCCAGACGCCGATGACCTTGACCGGCGCGCCGCCAGCGGTGTTGCCGGTAAACAGCGCCTTGCCGATGCGGCCCTTGTTATGGGCGATCAGGCCATTGGCGGCGGCGAGGATCGGCGCGGTCGAGCGGTAATTCTGTTCGAGTTTGATGACGGTAGCGCCAGGAAAATCCTTTTCGAAGCGCAGGATGTTGGCCACTTCGGCGCCGCGCCAGCTGTAGATCGACTGGTCGTCATCCCCCACACAGGCGATGTTGCGGCGGGTGCCGGTGAGCAGCGTCAGCCAGCGATATTGGGCGCTGTTGGTGTCCTGATACTCATCGACGAGGATGTATTTGAAACGCTTCTGCCATTCCGCGAGTACATCGGGATGCGTATCGAAAATCGTCAGCATGTGGAGCAGCAGATCGCCGAAATCGGCCGTGTTGAGCGCCGCCAGCCGCTGCTGATAGCGGGCATAGAGCGCTGCGCCCGCGGTGCCCGGCGTGCCATCGCCGAAGCTCAAGGATTCGCCCGGCGGCACATCGCCGGGCTTTTCACCGCGGTTCTTCCAGCGATCGATCATCCCCGCGAGTTGCTTGGCCGGCCAGCGCTTTTCCTCAAGGCCCGCCTCGGCAACGACCTGTTTCAACAGCCGCAACTGGTCATCGGTATCGAGAATGGTGAAGTTGGAATCGAGCCCGACCAGCCCGGCGTGGCGGCGCAACATCCGCGCCGCAATGGCGTGAAAGGTGCCTAGATACGGCATGCCTTCCGCCATTTCGCCGACCAGCATCTCCATGCGGTGACGCATCTCGCGCGCCGCCTTGTTGGTGAAGGTGACGGCAAGGATTTCCGACGGCCAGGCAAGGCGGCAGTAAAGGATATGCGCCAGCCGCGCTGTCAGCGCCCGCGTCTTGCCCGTCCCGGCACCGGCGAGGATCAGCACCGGGCCTTCGGTGGTGAGCACGGCATGGCGCTGCGGCGGGTTGAGGCCGGCGAGCCAGGGCGGAACGGAATCAGGGACGGGCGAGGTGGCCATAGGTGAACAGTTAGAGAACAACGCGCCGATTGGGAAGGTGTTGCGGCACATTCTGGCGCATCCGTTTAACCCGCTGAAATCAGCGCCGTTGACTGTCGGGCCAGTTGCCCGGCGGGCAGGGGAGATGCCGCATGTCCGTGATGTTCAAGCCACCGACCATCGCCACGACGCCCATCGGCTGGCGGCAGGTGTTCGGCTTTGGCCAGGGCAACGACCCGTTTTTCGCCCGGGCGCGTGCCGCGCAGTTGCAGGCGCTCAACCGCTATGTGCCGTTCAACACGGCGTTGATGGCCTTGAATGTCGCGGCGTTGCTGGCGACGCTTGATGGCCTTGCCGATCCGGGGTTTCTGGCCGGCTGGGGGCTGGTGATGGCCGGGTTGGCGCTTTTGTGGACGCTGCGGTTCCTGCGCATCCGCCAGCGCGGCGAGGCGAGCGAGGCCAGCCCGGCGCTGTTCTGGATGGTGACCGCCGAGGTGGTGGCGTTCGGCGCCGGCTGGGCGGCGATGCTGCTGCATTTGCTGCCGCATGCGCGCGTGGAAACCCAGGCGCTGCTGCTGCTGCTGTCGGTCACGGCGATGGGCGCCTGCGGCTTTGCGGCGGCGGTGATGCCGGTGTGCGCGATGCTTCTGGTGGCGATCATCGGCGGCGGCGCGGTGCTGGCCATCCCCGCGGGGTCACCACTGGCGATGCCGGCGATCTGGCTGGCGTTTGCCACCTTTGCCGCGCTCATCGTTCGCGGCGTCCTCGTCACCAGCTTTGCGATGATGGCGCGGATGCGGACGCAGACCGAGCTCAGCGATCGCAACGAGGTGGTGCGGCTGCTGCTCAACGAATTCGAAGCCAATGGCTCGGACTGGCTGATCGAAGTCGATGATCAGGGCCGGCTGACGCATGTCTCGCCGCGGCTGGCCGATGTCGCCCGCCGGCCGCGCGCCGATCTGCTCGGGCAACCTTTGTTGTCCCTGCTCGGCAAGGACAAGCGCGGCGAGGCGCGCGCCGCCATCCGGCTGCTGACCGGCACCTTCGAGGCACGCCGGGCGTTTCGCGACATCACCGTGCCTGTTGATGTCGGCGGCGAAATTCGCTGGTGGGCGCTGTCGGGAACACCGAAAACTGATGCCGCCGGGCGCTTTGC